>CALIZJ010000130.1 GCA_938028845.1 uncultured Blautia sp. | reverse complement strand
TCGTTACAAACCATCCGGAACTCGGCATTTCAGAAAAAACGCTTTACAACTATATCGAAAACGGTGTTTTCCACGAGATTGCGGGGATCACTGTCATGGATCTTCGGAGGCAGGTATCACGCAAACTGCCAAAGAAAAAGGCAAAAACTTATAAGAAACGCACCGACAGGAAGTATCTACAAGGCAGAACCTACAAAGATTATCAATCCTATCTCTCCGAGCATCCCGAGGTCTTTGTTACCCAAATGGATACAGTCTATAACGATGAGACAAACGGTCCTTTCCTCCAGACCTTTAAATTTGTTAGAGCCGGTATCATCCTTGCCTTATACCGCGATGCGAAAACCGCTGTTTCCATGAAAGAAGGCGTTGACATCCTGGAATCCATCCTTGGTGCAGAATTATCCCACAAATATGTCCATGTCTTACTGACTGACCGAGGGACAGAGTTTTCTGCTGCTGAAGCTATGGAGACCTCATCTGATAGTACAAGACGGACAAGGGTATTTTACTGTGATCCTATGCAGTCAGGGCAAAAAGGTACGTTAGAAAACAAGCATATAGAACTCCGTTACATCCTTCCAAAAGGAACGGACCTGAAGAAACTCGGGCTGACCTGCCAGCCCAGGCTGAATCTGGTCCTCAGCCATGTAAACTCCTCCCCTTGCGAGCTGCTTGGCAATAAAAGTCCGTTGGAACTGACGGAATTTATGTATCAGGACCTGTACGAAAAACTTCTGGCTTTCGGTATCCATCCGATTGAAAAAGATCAGATCATTTTAAAACCATACTTACTCAAGCAGAGAAACAGGTAAGTAATTAAAACTGCCTATTTAAAAACAACAGGCGACTGTCAAAGAAAGAAAATACCGTCCACAGCAAGTGGAATTTAGTCCTACACCCTTAAAAATACCGACTAAAGTCCGCTTTTTTGTCATGTCTAAAAATCCTGTCTTTTTCAAGCAGCCTGTTGTTTGCTTCATTTAGTATAACACTTATTTCTACTTAATAAAACAGAAAAAGCAGCAATCACTCATTTTTGTAAGAGTAATTGCCACTTTTCTTTTCCCGTATTTCAAAGTGGAAATAAACTTTTCACTTCAGCATTTTTTTTACTTACCAGCAAATTCAAATTTTCCTCCAGACCAGACAGAAAAACTTTTTTCTTAATTTAGCTTCCTTCCAGATAATAATAGAAATCTATTGCCAGTTTCTGCCCCATGTGTTATATTGTTATATATAACAGTATAACAGTTTAGTGTATTAGGAGGTGTACAAGCAATAAAACTAATAATTTCGAATGTATCAGGCATTCCCATCTATGAACAGATTAAACAGCAGATAAAAGCAGCCATTTTATCAGGAGAACTTCACGCAGAAGAAGCCCTGCCTTCTCTTAGGACATTGGCAAAAGATTTAAAAATTAGTGTTCTGACTGTTACAAGAGCCTATACAGAATTGGAACAAGAAGGATTTGTAAAAAATATCCAAGGACGCGGCTGCTTTGTAATGGAACGTGGATCTGAATTAATGAAAGAGCAACTGATCTGCAAAGTGGAAAACAGCTTAACAGAGGCGATCCGGGCTGCACAGATCGCAGATCTTTCCAAGGAAGAGTTACACCATCTTTTAGATATTTTATTGGAGGCGAATACGGATGACTAATTATTTAGAAGTAAAAAACCTGTCGAAATCTTTTGCTGGTTTCCAGCTTCACGACATTACATTCTCTCTCCCAAAAGGTTATATTATGGGGCTGATCGGCCCCAATGGTTCCGGTAAGACAACCACGATCAAACTTATCCTGAATATGCTCAAACGCAACAGCGGTGAAATTAAAATTATGGGACTGGATAATATTGCCGATGAACAAACAGCCAAAGCGGAAGTTGGGGTGGTATTCGACACTAACTATTTCAGCGACGACTGGAAAGTAACACAGGTTGAAAAATCCCTCTCTGTTTTTTATCCTGATTGGAACTCGAAGCGGTTTGCCGAAATGCTGCGAAAGTTTCGCATTTCCCCCACACGAAAAGTAAAAGAGCTTTCAAAGGGAATGCAGATGAAACTGATGGTGGCTTGTGCTTTTTCCTATGACGCCAAACTATTGATTTTGGACGAACCCACCAGCGGTCTCGATCCGGTTTCCAGAGATGAACTGCTTCAGATTCTCGCAGAATATATCGAGGATGGAGAACACAGCGTCCTGTTCTCAACGCATATTACCAGTGATTTAGAACGCACTGCCGACTATATCACCTATATCAGCTACGGAAATTTGTACTTCAGCGGCAGCAAGGACGAGTTTGTAGATATGTTCCGTATTGTTAAAGGAGGAAATGAGGAACTGTCCTCACAACTGAAATCCAAAGCCACAGGTATCCGTAGATTTCCTACCGGATTTGAAGCTTTGCTGAAAACCGAGTATCTTGGGGAATTTTCCCATTTAAGCATTGAACCCGCTACTATTGACGAAATTGTTGTATTCACGAGCAGGAAAGGTGAGGACTATGAGTAATACATGGAAAGCTGCCAAATTAGATTTTTCACTTATAAGACCCTATAATAAAATCATTTTCTTTACGATGCTTCTTCCTATTATTTTTACGGCAGTTAATCGTTCCCTGCCGACAGGAGTTTCCTTTGCAATGTGCTTTATGGCAATGACAACAGGATACCCCTTTTCTATTACAGAAAAAAATGCTATGGAACGCTTGTATGGCATTTTGCCTGTACGAAAAAGTACGATTGTGGTTGGAAGGTATATCTTCGTTTTTACATTGGGAATTATGGCTCTGGTAGTTTCTTTGCTGGCTCATCCACTGGTGCTGCGGGCTTTAGGAGAAACCGTCCGGACATCTGACATCATAGGCGCTGCTATTGGCGGACTGTTTTTGTTTACGCTCTATACAGTGTTTCAAATTCCCGGATATTACAAATTCGGTTCCATTAAAGGCCGGGTGTTCATGTACATTCCCGTGGCAGGTTTTCTGATCACCTTATTTCTTCTCCCTAAATTCTCTTCCGTTGGAACAAATATAGCTATGACCGCCGGACACTCCCCTGCGCTTCTTGCTGCTTGCGCGGTTGTATGCGTTATCCTTATGTATGCTGTGTCCATATGGTTTTCTATTAGGATTATGAAAAACAAAGAAATGTGAGGTGAGCGTATGGATTTTACTGTGTTAGCCGTGGTTCTTCTTCTTGGTATAGGTATCCCTGCCCGAAACAAATTTATTCGAAACTATCGGGATATGAAAAAAACAAAGACTCCTGACAATGATCTTTCAGAAGCTCCTTCTGCCTCTAGGGAAAACGAGCACGGCACAAAATAAACAAAATATTCCCTCCCTTCTTTTCCAGTGTGCAAAATGGACAGTTTTCACTGCAGTCTGAGGACATCCCTGACTTTCGCATCAAACTTCTACATCCATTACAAAGGAAAAGAAAACGGAGGGAAATAAAGCAACTGTATCCTATTATATTTTACAGATAGATTCCTACGGCATTACCGTCTGCAGCCATTTTTGTCGAAATGCTTTCGTAACGCTATTTCTGTGGGTAAAATAGAAGCTGTCATTACCACCATCTGAACAATGCATATTATCCCGCCTAATGTCCCTATAATATCCTCATTTTTTCCTACCAAAAATAAAAATGGAGCACCAGATATGGGCAATAAAATCCATCCGCAAACAAACCATATTTTACCACAATAATTGTGCGCAAATTTCCAAGTCTCTTTATTCTTCATTGACATAGCTGTCCTATAACCATAGGAACTGTTTATATTTTTGGGTACATCATAGGAAAACTTTTTCCCAATGCCAATCATAGTGACTGGAATCAGCAGATCCATGATCAGCATAAAAATCCAAAACATCCTCGTTTTCTCCTCTTTCCGTTTTAAGGAAGTTCCTATACGTAAATTAATTCAGTGCCTGATAAACCTTCGCAGAAATCTGTTTGATTCCTGTAATCCCGGAATATTCACTGGTCTGGGAAAAAATACACAGCACATAATCCGTTTTGGAGCCAAATACGATTGCTGCATCATGCTGGTACTGACTGGTCTCCCCGGTTTTATTTGCCACCTTTGTTCCGGATGGCAGTCCTGCCGGGATTTTCCATCTTCTGGTCTGCTTTAAAAGAAGATTCAGCATCTCTTTTGAATATTTTGCTGATACACAGGTTCCCCTGTAAATTTTCTCCAGAAGAACTCCTGTATCCTTCACAGAAGTAAGATTTCTTCCTCCATCACTGATAAAGCTGCTGGCTGACGGATGGAGGGTACTGTGTACCTCTGTTTTGGTATACCCGCTTTTCTTCAGATATTGATTAATCTTTTTCGCTCCATTAATAAAATTCCCAGATTTATCATGGTTACGTACCAGAACATTATACGCTTCATTATCACTTACGGTGATCATCCCATTAAGAAGCCCTTTTATATAGGAGCTGTTTTTGATCGTTCCTTTTTTTATACTGTCGTAGGTTGATACCATCACATAAAGCTTAATGATACTGGCTGGGGTTGTCTTTTTTTCATTTATCAATAAAATATCGTTTGTTTTTAGATTCTTTACATACACAGACCACTCGCCGCTGTAACTTTTTATCATAGAATTCAATGTCTTTTTCAGACCGCTTAAACGCATCTCCTCTTTTCTGCATTTATGGCCATCGCAGTCTACATAAAAGCCATCCGGAGTTTTCATATTTTTTGCGATAGTTCCATCGCCCTTTAAATAAAATCCTCCTTTCCAGCAATTCGTATACTTTCTTCCGCTGCTGGAAAGCCAATATTTTTCTTTTCCCACAGTCACCCAGCCGCGTTTCATGTAAAGACGCCCGTTGGGATATCCAAAATAATACTCTCCGATAAAGTTTTTCCCATTTACCTTGGTATCCAGCGCATGAAATCTCTTTCTAACATCCAGCTTTCCATTTTTCAGGAAAAAATAATATCCGCTGCTTAGCTCTTTTTTCTTTGGGATTTTTAAATACTGGATTCCCTCAATAGATCCATTTTCTAAAAGAGACTCTGATTCCAGATACCAGTTATTTCCTCTTTTTTCCATTGTTGCCGGAAAGGCACCATTTACAGTCACCCGTATGGTGTCCTGTTGGGCTCCATATACTTTCCCTGGCAAAAACAACATGAATAAACAGACTCCAAGCAGCACCCATTTCAATACTCTTTTTCTTTTCACAGCATACATACCCATCCCCCCTTGCATCCTATTAAACTTATTATAGAATAACAATTATAAAATACAACTATTTTTTAAAAACTTTTATTTTATCGAACTATATTCCGTAAAATTTGCCTGGATATTTTTTAATACCCGTTTCATACTGTGCGGAACAGTAAAGAGAATTTAAATGGATCGTAAACATAATGTTTATGGACTATTGGTATTACATCAATCTTTATATTAAACAGGAGACTTCCCTGATTTGGTTAAATTGATAAATTCCAAATAAAAATTGCCGAAAGCTTGTTTTTCAAAGCTTTCGGCAATTTTTACAGCAGGGGATGAGAGAATCGAACTCCCACCAAAGGTTTTGGAGACCCCTATCATACCATTTGACCAATCCCCTATATTAACTTATAAATAGAAGAAAATGTGACTATTCTAGTCACATTGTTCTAAATTTTGTACCTTCAAAACTACATACATGCTAGACACTTGAATCATCTTCCCTGCAGCTTAGCCTTCGCTAAATTCTCTTGGTCAAGCCCTCGACCGATTAGTAGCAGTCAGCTCCGTACATTACTGTACT
>CALIZJ010000129.1 GCA_938028845.1 uncultured Blautia sp. | reverse complement strand
GAGCCGGGGCTGATCGGCGCTGCGGCGGATGATCCGGAATGTATGGTGGAGCTGATCTGCGATGGATTTCATATCCACCCTTCTGTAATACGCGGTACTTTCCGTCTGTTCGGAAAGGAGCGGGTCATTCTTATCAGCGATTCAATGAGAGCGACGGGAATGGAAAACGGAAAGTATGAGCTGGGCGGGCAGGAAGTGTTTATGAAGGATGGAAAGGCGACCTTAAAGGACGGCACTTTGGCAGGATCTGCTACGAACCTTTACGATTGTATGCGTAAGGCCGTGTCCTTTGGTATCCCTTTGGCGGATGCAGTGTTTGCCGCTACGAGAAATCCTGCGAAAAGCATTGGAATCTATAAGGAGACAGGTTCTGTCACAGTAGGAAAAGAAGCAGATCTTCTCCTTGTAACGGATAAACTGGAATTAAAACGTGTAATATAGTTTGAACCAGAAGCATTAAAAAGTTTTTCCCATAAGAAGGTATTTACTTAAAGCGTATGAAAAAGAATGTCATGGGAACTCCCTATTTTGTTCTCCGCATTCTATAAATTGCTCTGCGCAAGAGCTTTTAAAGAAAAATACCGGATTTACGAATAAAAAGTGAGTATTATTTGTGCTAAAATAAGAGACTTTTCGTGTTGAAGCTGATAAGAAAAGGGAGTATAATGAATTGGTGACAAGAAAGGTCGTGTTTTGAGTATTCTACTTACAGAAAGAGGTTTTTTTTTGGAAAAGCGGAGTTATAAAATGAATAAAAGAGCTTTGCGTGAAAGGATACGCAGGAAAAGGCGCCGCAGGATGATACGCAGGCTGACCCGTCTGGGAGTCTATGGGGCAGCGGCAGTACTGCTTGTGATATTCCTTGTCCGTGGAGTTATTTTTCCGATCATAAACAGCATCGGAGGAGGGGGATCATCAGGGGAGACAGTGGCCGTACAGGCAGAAACACCGGAGGCAGATCCCAATGCGGCTGTCAGGCAGCCCCTCAGGGGAAAGGGAGATCTGGCAAAGACCACACAACTGACGCCAGGATGGCATGAAGACGAAAACGGACGCTGGTATCAGAACACAGACGGTACATATTATTCTTCCGGATTTCAGGAGATTGACGGAACCATGTATTCCTTTGATGAAAACGGCTATGTGCAGACAGGATGGGTAAGCAAAGGAGTAAATGATTATTATTTTAACGAAGACGGTTCGTATAATCCGGATAAGGTAAAGCCAAGGATCGCCCTTACCTTTGACGATGGTCCGGGAAAATATACGGACAAGCTGTTAGATTGTGTAGAGCAGTATAATGCACATGTAACATTTTTTATGCTGGGAAGCAATGTAAGCGAGTATAAGGATACAGTTAAACGGATGGTTGACCTTGGATGCGAGATCGGCAGCCATTCCTGGGATCATCCGGACCTTCAGACTATCAGTCTGGAGGATGTGGCGAAGCAGTTCTCTGATACAGATAATGCTTTGATAGAGGCCTGCGGACAGGCTGCTACGGTGGCGAGAGCGCCCTATGGCTCCGGAAATGAGAATATTTATAATACTGTGCAGAAACCGTTCTTTATGTGGTCTATGGATACTATGGACTGGCAGGTGCTGAACGCAGAGACAGATTATAATACAGTTATGAACGGCGATCTTACAGATGGATCTATTATTCTGATGCACGATATTCATGAACCTTCTGTGGAAGCGGCGATTAAGATAATTCCTGCATTGATTGAGAAAGGCTATAAACTGGTAACTGTAAGTGAGCTTGCCGAAGCAAAAGGGGTGGATTTACAGTATGCATCTTATTCAGCTTTCTGGGACAGCACTCTTGCTTCCGGAAGCGTAGCCGGATATGAGGGAAATACTGAGACGGAAGATACGTCCGGAGAAGAGACTTTTGGCGACGGAACACTTAGTGACGGCAGCGAAGGTACAGAAGAGAGCTTTGATGACGGTTCCTCTGAGGAAAGCTTCAGTGATGGAAGTGAGTAGGAGAGTACAGGCTCCCAGGAAGAGAGCAGTACCGATTCAAGTGGGGAAGGCAGTACAGGATAATAGCAGATTTGGGCAAAACAGATGAAAACTGCCCTTAGACTGCGTAAAATAAAAGAAATATTAAGTTAAAGGCATCAGTCATTTATTTGGCTGATGCCTGTTTTAACGATTACTTTGTAAAATGGGAAAGACAGCTGCTTATGTGATTTTTATGGAAAAAAATCAGCATTTGATGCAATAAAACAGGCTTCTGATGCATTATATATATGAATGGTTCTTTAGAAATATTATGATGCCGTTTATAGTGTTGGCATATTGACACAGAAAGTATTAAAAGATGAAAAGAAAAATGGTGAGAGGGATTATGAAATGGAAAATACTGTGAGAAAAAAACACGATTCTAAAAGGAGGAAAAAGCTGTCCGCCATATTCACAATAGGAGAAAATAGAAAGAAGTTTTACCTTGCCTATACGGCGGCGGTGCTCCTGCTGT
>CALIZJ010000128.1 GCA_938028845.1 uncultured Blautia sp. | reverse complement strand
CGATCTTAAGCTAAATTCGACCATTCGCTGTATGTCTTTTTGTTTCCATCAACAGAAAGGGCACGGGTACCGATATAATAGCTTCCTCCATTCAGGTTCCTAAATATCACCTTATTTCCTTTCTGATATGTCGCGATCCTCCCATCCTTTCCCCGGATAGGCACTCCGTATTCATGGTCTGTTCCTGCCACGCAGTAAAACATATCTCCATAAAAATCGCCCAGCTCTACCGTTACCATGTTTTTATTTACCGTTACATTTGTTATGATAGGCGCTGACAGCTCTGCCTGAAACGGAATCCCATGTGCATTGGCGTATTGCTCCGCATATGAGCCAGGCGCACCCGTAATAGTCAGTTTCTCACAGCCTAAGAAAGCATCGTCAGCGATCTCGGTCACAGAAGCAGGGATATGGATATTTTGCAGATTTACGCAGTAAGCAAACGCCTTGGTCTGGACATAATTGGTTTCCGGACTTACGAACACTTCCTCCAGCTTATCGCATCCGTAAAATGCCTTGCGGTAGATCAGTCTTGCCTCTTCTGGAGCGTAACGTAAATTTAATAAGCTTCTGGAATTGTCAAAATCTACGATCGCCATAAAAGCATCATCGCCCCCCAGCCATTCCAGCCCCTGATAAATGACACCATCTTTTCTTAATTCATAATAACTCTCCGGATCTATCATCACAAAGGAATTTTCTGGATTTTCCGGATACCACCCACTGCAATACACAATTACTTTTGAGTCCGGATCAAAGGCATCTGATGCGATGAAAATATTCTCAATACCTTCTAGTTGCCCTACATAAGCCAATTTATTGCACTCCGTAAAAGCCTGGCTTTCAATACGGATACTCCATCTAAGTGCAATCACAGAGGATAAAGAAGAACAGTTGTGAAAAGCCCCTGTATGAATGAGAAATCCTGGCTGTTCTACAGAAATACTCTGCATTACCTCAAAATCCACAAAGGCCCCTGCCGCGATCTCTGTAACCGGCTTTCCTTCATAGGTCGCCGGGATATGTACGCTCTCCACGTCTACACCTTTGACCACCATGTAGCTGTCGGTCTCTTCTATATATTCATAGACAAGCCCCTCTGTCCCTGTTTCCTCCTCATCACCTGCTGAAAACAGGCTGGCATTACCTCCGTCTTCTGAAGAAAAATCTGCCGGTGATTCACCGTCACTAAAAAGCGACTCTTCTAAAGGAGCTTCAATTTCTGTCATCGCTTCACTGCTCTCTGCCGTTTCTGTTTTCGTACAGCTTTCTTTTTCAGTATCCTCTTCTGTTGTTTCAGGATTTTCGTCCTCGTTTATCTCTGTCTCTTCAATAAATTCCTCTATCCCAGTCGCATCCGGAATATCTGCGGCCTCTGGAACCTCTGCTGCAAAAGCAGGAAGTATATTTCCTGTACATAACGCACACATCAAAATACATGCACAAATTTTCTTCCTCTTCATATAACACTACTCCTTTTCTTCTGTCATTAGGACAGAAACTAATACTTATGACTAAATAACATTTAACATTTGGGGGCATATAAGAATAAGCTGTAAGGCAACACTCCTACAGCTATAACTTTTCAGAACTTTCTGGAAGATTTCCGAAAAGTATTCAGAATGAATACAGTTTTTTATAAAAGACACTATAAAAATGGGAAGCTGTATTCCTTCTTTTATTATACTTCATAACTCCTAAATTACAAGGTAAATTTATTACTTATATTTTCAAAAATCATATACCATACATTTATTAAAAGAGGTGTACACCGTCTTCCCTCAGAATACACCTCTTTTCCTTGATTGGATAACCAAATCGATTCCCGTCATTTTGTTGTCCTTGCAGGAATATTCCACGCCCCACTTAGAATCTTCATAACCTGATATTTATCAGTATCAGAAAACTTTATATCCTTGCAATTATGCAGGATATTTTGCCCCTTTTGGCGTGTACTGCCGGAGCCAAACACTTCCCATATCAGTTCCGGAATCCCCCAAGTACAAACCCTATCTGCTGTTTTCATTCTATCCCCTGAAACAGCTCTGCCCATTCCCCCTTTCCGTTACGTTTTCTGCAGATTTTCTTGCTGCTTCCCACAATATAGAAAATCTGTTTCTATTATTTTACTACTTATATTATCATCTCCTCCGGATCTGTCCTCCATCACTTATAAACTGTCCGTTAAATCATATAAATTTCAATTATATAAAAACATTTTCACTTCGGTAATGAAAAAAACGCTATTTAAAAATAAATTTACATGCAAGTACCCCAGAGACAGGATACTCTGCTCTCTGGGGTAACGTTCTTAAAAGATATGGTTTGATTTTTCCAAGGGCTATCGCTTAGCGGAAGCCCCTGCTTTTATACAGATAGGATCTATTCACTGAATCTTTATCTTTTTTAACGGCGACCATTGGCTGTAAACTATTTTCCCATCCTGGTTACTGT
>CALIZJ010000127.1 GCA_938028845.1 uncultured Blautia sp. | reverse complement strand
GCAATGCCGTTTTCTCCTGGTGTTTCCTGGAAATAATACTTGCCAGGTTTTGTACCCTCTTTGATCTCCACGTCTCCCACTCTGGGAACTCCCTGGTCATCCAGGCAGTAGTATACGCCGTTGATATTATAATATCCTGTGTAATTTCCCTGTCCTTCACGGATTTCTTTTAATTCTGCCATACTCAGGAACTTTCCTGAAGAATCATAGTAACGGAAAGCGGTTCCTGTCCATAACCAGTATTTAAATTTCACCTGTCCCATATCGGTAGTAACAGGAGAACAGTTGGTGACATCTACTTCACCGTCGCCCATCAGAGGAGATGCATGGACTGCATCCATAAAGAAAAATTCTTCCTCTGTGTCCAGATCATACCCTGGTGTGCCCGGTGAAACCATATGCTGTCCGGTCACCATATATCCTTCTTCATCGAAAAGATAATATCCGGAATATCCGGTGTGTGCCTCTGTGTCAGAGCTGGGGGCTGACTTATCATTTACTGTCTTAATATATACAATACCATCTGCACTGCTGTAGTATGTACCGTCTGCCTTACGCAGCTTATAACGATTGTTCACAGGATCTGCCTGTTCCCAGTCCGTTTTGTCAACTTCTGTGGCAATAAGGGCAGAAAGTGCATAAACCGTATCGCCGCTGGTAAAAATATCCGGTTCCTCCGGGTCCTCTATAGGAGTGGGTGTCACATCCGGGGTGGGTGTAGGCGTAACTTCCTCCGGTTCAAATATATCTACATCCCCATCCGGCTCGTCGGAAGGCACCTCCGTAATAGGCGGGGTGGGGGTAGGCTCCTCCGGCACTTCCGGAGTAGGCGTTACATCCGGCACAGGAGTAGGAGATGGTTCTTCTGCTACCGTATCCGAAGAAGTATCGCCGTCTGTAAAATCTCCTGTCATGCTGTCTGAAATCTCAGACCCGGCAGTCGTACCGTCGCCAAAGGCAGCCGCTCCTGCCTGCACGGTCATGGACATACACAACGCTGTGCTTAGCAAAACTGCTACTATTCTCTTTTTCAAAGCTTGTTCCTCCTTCTACCATTCCCTAATACTATTTTTTTCATATTTCTTATTCACCCAAACCACTCTCAATGGCGTCAATAAGATTTTTTAATGCATCTTCTTCATCTGGCCCTTCACAGATCAGTTCGATCTCATCACCGCTTTTTACACACGCTCCCAAAACGCTTAAAACACTTTTTGCATTTGATGTGTTCCCGTTAAAGGAAAATGTGATCAAAGATTTATATTTCATCGCCTCCTGACATAAAATTCCTGCCGGACGCAAATGAAGACCTGTTGGATTCTTTATGGTTACTTTCTGTCTAATCATATGGTATCTCCCTTATTCCTCGCTGCTGTCAGTTCCAGAAACCTCTGATATTTCTGAAATATTAATTCCTGCCACCACATCATTTACCAGCTCATATCCCTCAGGAAGAGTGATATTCACCGGAACCTCATAGCTTCCTTCTTCCATTCCTTCCAGATCGATCGAAGCTTTCACTGCATCCTCGTTGAGATCTTCCAGGCTTTCGTCCTCTTTTTTCACCCGTATTTCAATATTGGCGATATCGAAAGTAACCTGTAGATTTTTGGCAAGGTTCTCTACTTCTATATCACTGGTCAGGAACTCATAGGACACGCTTCCTTCCGGAAGAATGTTTACTCTTACAAACACATCTGTGCTGGAATCGCTTGTCAGCTTTATTCCTTCCGGCAGGTATTCAGAAATATCCACTCTGGTCTCCACATTATCATCTTTTCCGGAAATGTCAATAGCTTCCTCGGGTATCCATATGGTATTTCCCATCTGGGCCAGTTCTTCTAAAGCCTCATCGCTTCCGGCAACACTTATCTCACTTGGAATCTCTTCCACACTGTCTACTGCATAGCCGCTTGCCGGAACTCCGCCGTATTCCGCACTGATGGCAGCGGTCTGTACCCGCCAGAGCTTTGCAGTAACAGCAGCCTCTTTTTCATAAGTAAGATAATTCATCTGCGCAGAGGTTAAAGGCTCTCCGTTTTTATCAATAATGGTCAGTTCAATGTCTTCCGTCACATCCTCTGTTGCTCCGTCTACATTGATCACGGCGTTTACCTGATTAATCCTTCCTATCAAAGACGAAGGACCTGTGATTTTTATTTTTTCGGGATTTACAGTAACTGACCCTATCTCATATCCTCTTCCCGGCTTTCCGTCGCTTGTCGCGTTGATCACAAACTCCTGCGTCGCTTTCTTTTGAAGCCGGACACTTAGATTTTTAGGTGTAACTTCTATATTTTCAGGGGATATGCCCGTACAGGTAACTGTAATCGGTACCATTACCAAAGTTGTAGTGGAATTGCTTTCAATAGCCGCTTCCAGGTTTACCGCCTGCTGAAGATCCGCCACTGCATGGATATCTGATTCCGTGATCCCGCTGACAGTTTGTCTTGTCCCTGTAATGTAAACACGTATGGGATCCTGGTCTTCTTCCATAAAGCTGACCAGCCCCATATTATCAATATAAGCCTGGTTCATCAGCTCCACATCCCGGATCAGAAAGGATTTCCTTGTAGTTGGATTGTCGATATTCACCACGATCAGCCAAACAAGAATGCCCACAATAACAGACATGAGCTTTAAAGGGATGTTATCCGTTAGTTTTCTTTTCTTCATGTTTCACTCTCCCCTTCAGCAGATGGCGCAGCTTGCTGTTATCCACTACTTTTTTATTCTGTGCTATTTCAAGCATTTCCCGCAGGCGCGCGCTGTTTACATTGCTTTCCAGGCGTCCGCCCTGTGCCACGGAAACCTTTCCTGTCTCCTCTGATACGATAATCGTCAGGGAATCGCTTACTTCGCTGATCCCCACTCCCGCCCTGTGACGGGTTCCAAGCTGTTTGCTCAGCTCCATATTGTCCGAGAGGGGAAGATAACAGGTGGCAGCCACGATCCGGTTTCCTCTGACGATAACCGCCCCGTCATGAAGAGGGGTATTATGTTCAAATATGTTGATCAAAAGCTGACTGGACAACGCGGCATCCACATTAATACCAGTCCTCTCATATTCTGTCAGGAGAATATTCTGCTCGATAACAATCAAGGCACCTGTTTTTACCTCTCCCATATCAAAGCAGGCTTTTATCAGTTCGTTTACTGTCCTGTCTGTAAAGCGCTCCTGCACTTCCTTTCCTGTATCAAAAGGAAGGATCGCAGACATGATCTTCTTTTCTCCGATCTGTTCCAGAGCCTTTCGCAGCTCCGGCTGAAAGATAACAATGACACCTGTGATCATGGCGCTCGCCAGGTTCGTTACGATCCACAGGATCGTATTCATTCTGAAAATATAGGCAACCAGGAGAAACACAAGCACCACTAGGATTCCCTTCAGCAACGTATAGGCGCGTGTAAATTTGATCCATACCATGAACTGATAGATAAAAAACGATATCAGAGCAATTTCAATGACATCGATCACGCCAATGTCCGGAAAGGTTATTTTCGATATATATCTGGAAACGATATCCGTTATATTCTGCATTGTGTCCTCCTTTCGTTTTTATAGATCTTTTAAAGACTCTTCAAGCTTCTTCTCAAAATCAATGTCGTCTGTATCCGGTTTTTCTGCCGGAGCGGCACTCATTTCCACATGCTGCCTTGTCTTCTGTTTTTTCACCATATCCTTTTCTTCTTTCTGGAAGATCGGATTTGGATAGGAAGCACTGCCCTCCGTTTTTTTCTGCGTCCTTGGAGGCGCCGCATTTATTTTCTTAATGCTTCTCTCTGAGGTGGCAACAGCAGCCTTTGGAACCGCCTTTACATAATAATAATATTCATCGTCCTCATATTCCAGCCGTTCTGTGCGGGTATAGTCTCCGCCAAACACGAAAAACTCAAGTACAATGCAGATCAGCACAGAAACTACGGTGAAAGCGATCAGAAGGGGCACATTTATCTGTACTCCAAAGTAGAAGGAGCCTGCCATTATGATCAGTGCATAGACAACTCCGCCTACTATAATAGATATCCTCCACGCATAGTCAAAGGACCTTGTACGGATCAGGTTTACCAATAATATAACAATTACGAAAGCCGCAACAGTAATCCACATTTCCCAATTCTGTATCAGTCCGTCTGCAAGAAGAGTCAGCTTATCAATGATCTCCGTTTCTGAGCTCTGAAGAACATTGGACTGTGCCCTCAGATATCTTACAAAGTAATATACGACTACCCCGCAGCCTGCAGGAAATGCAGAAATAGGGGTGCTCAAAAGCCCGCTGCCGATAGGAAGAAGGGCCGGTACGTTTAAAGCCATGGAAAGAGGCGAGAATGCAAGAACAATATTCTTTCCTCCGCTGAATCTCAAAAAGAGGATCGCCATAAACAGAATGAGCACCAGCATGAAGCCAGCGACCTCAATTCCCAGGGCGTAACAATGGGCGACCATCATGGCAAATCCAAAAAATACCATCACCGAGGACGGCAGAATAGAACATACCAATGCCAGGATCAGTACAATAAATATATTATCAAGCTGGGACATATATCCCATGTTCATATTGATCCACACAAAATAAACCAGGGCAACGATAAATTTCAGAAACGGCAGGATGTATATCTCATACTGTCCGTATAGCCCTTTTATTTTCTGCTTGAATTCCAGTAGTGCTGTCATCTTTTATATCCTCCTGACGTTCCTCTCCCTGCGGATTTCTTTTCTTCCCGTCCGTAAATCTTATCGAGCTTTGTGAGCTCTTCGTAATATTTTCTCACACTTTTCTTAGCGCGGTGATATTTCACAGAATACTGGATATAAGTCAGAACGGAATATGCCACAAGCACTGCAACATATCCGACCAAAACAGAAATTCCCAGATTTACCAGATTCATTTTATGAATATTATTCATCAGGTAATCCCCGAAATACGCCGCTACAGCCAGCAAAACAAGGCCGTATCCTATGGTGACTAAAAAGAAGTTTTTGATCAGTGCCAGGCCGATATAATCACTTCGGTAATACTTACTGACCGGAAGGTATTTTTTTCCCTCGCCTTTTTCATACATGGCGAGTCTGTTCATTATTTTTACCTTTTCCTCGTTTAACATAACGTACTCCTCTGCTGTATCACAAATAATCATACAGTTTCATTGTAACATAGATAAGTTTTTAAGGAAAGTATTTTTTAATCAGATCCCATGCAGACAGTCAGGAAACATACCCTTGCTGCGCCTGCCTCTTTCAGGCATTTCGCCGCTGCTTCCACAGTGCTTCCGGTGGTATACACATCATCTATCACAAGCACGGTCTTTCCATCGGCCCTTTCGCAGGCGGCAAAGGCTGTCTTAAGATTTCTGCGGCGCTGTGCAGCATCCATCTTTTTCTGGGATTTTGTTTCTTTCACTTTTTTGAGCAGGTTTTTATCCACGGGAATCTTAAAAAATTCACCTACCTGGTCTGCTATGTATTCTGCCTGGTTAAATCCTCTCATCCGCTTTTTGCGCGGATGCAGGGGAACCGGCACGATAAGATCCGGTTTCCATCTTCCTACATCCTCTCGTGCGTACAGGCACATGGCCCTTGCGTAAAAATCTCCGTACTGCCTTCTCCCATCGTATTTATATCTTAAAATAGAAGCTTTCATTCTGCTGTCATAAAGATAAATCCCTCTTCCCTGGAAAAACTCTCTTTCCTTTCCGGCACAGTCTCGGCAGAACTCCTCCTCTTCCTTGACCGGCTTGCCGCAGCGCATACAGCGGGGCTGGGATATTGGCCTTAATTCTTTTCCACATTCCGGACAGACCAGCAAAGACTGGTCTTTTAAAATCTTCTGACACACAGGGCAGCACCTGGGATATAAAATATTCAGTATATGATGCAACAGTTTTTTCAAAGAGTGTCCTTTCTCCCCGACTGCGCTCTCTGACTTATTTCTGGATCTTTCATCATGGATCTTCTCTTTCGGCAAGCTCTTTAAGGCGTACATCCAGAGAACTGTATCTGTTCTGCTGTTTTTCATTCCGGATCATCTCCTGAAAAGTCTCCTCGCTGCCCACTACAGTCACACACTTTCTGGCCCTTGTGACTGCTGTGTAGAGAAGGTTTCTGTTTAACAGCATTTTCGGTCCGGATAAAACCGGAAGGACTACTGCCGGATACTCTGATCCCTGGGATTTATGAATGGTAATGGCATATGCCAGTTCCAGCTCATCTAACTGCTTAAAAGAATATTCTGCGTATCTGCCATCTTCAAACTCCACAGATGCGGTCTCCGCAAACTCATTGATCTCCTTTAAAATACCGGTATCACCATTAAAGACGCCCACGCCTTTTTCTACTGGTATTCCATATTTTCCCCGCACCTCCCATTCCAACTGATAGTTATTCTTCACCTGCATCACCTTGTCGCCTTCACGGAACAGTCCCTGTCCGGATTCCTTTTCACGTTTGGATGTATCCGGAGGATTTAAATAGCGCTGGAGGATCTGGTTTAAACGCTCCACTCCTAAAAGGCCCTTGCGCATGGGCGTGAGCACCTGAATATCAAAAGGTTTCGCGTCTACATAACGAGGAAGTTTCTCCTGGATCAACGCGATCAAAACCCGTATGATAATGTCTGCATCGTATCTTTTCAAAAAGAAGAAATCCCGGCTCTTATTGTCCAAGGCAACGGGTTCTCCCCTGTTGATCTTATGGGCGTTTACCACAATATCACTCTCTGATGCCTGACGGAAGATCTTTTTTAACTCCACCACGGAAAACTGCCCGGAACGGATGATATCCCGCAGCACGTTTCCAGGTCCTACGCTTGGGAGCTGGTTTTCGTCTCCCACCAATATAAGACGGGTCCCCGCCGTTAAAGCAGCAAGGAGTGAATGGAGCAGATGGATGTCCACCATGGACATTTCGTCTATGATGATCACATCTGCTTCCAGAGGGTTTTCCTCATTTCTCTCGAAGTGGATGGCCTGGCCCTCCCGGTCCTCGTCAGGCATACCGGTCAGCTCTAAAAGCCGGTGAATGGTCTGTGCCTCATAACCGGTAGCCTCCGTCATACGCTTTGCCGCCCTTCCTGTAGGCGCGGCAAGCCGAAGACTGGCTCCTTCCCCTTCAAAAAAGCGGATGATCGCATTGATCGTGGTAGTCTTTCCCGTTCCAGGTCCCCCTGTGAGAACAAAGACACCATGGCTGGCAGCCTCTGTCACTGCCCTTTTCTGCATCTCATCCAGAACCGTCCCCGTCTCTTTCTCAATTCCGGAAATACGCCGCTCTACTAAAGACGTATCCTCCGGACATAAAATATTTAATTCCAGCAGCATCCTCGCAGCATTCAGTTCCAAATAGTAATACTGGCTTGGATAGACGATCACAGAATCTTCCGTTTCCTTTAGGATCACTTTCCTGTCAATAGCCATATCCATAAGATGTTTCTCCATATAAGACGGGTCCACATCCAAAAGGCTTTCCGCCCGGGCAAAAAGCTGTTCCTTGGGAAGGTAGGTGTGCCCTTCCCCTGATGCCTGTAATAGAGTATACAATAAGCCGCTTCGTATCCTGTAATCTGAATCTGTATGAATTCCTACACGGGAGGCAATTTCATCTGCAATCTTAAATCCCACTCCGCTTATGTCCTCTGCCAGGCGGTAGGGATTTTCCTGCAGAACCGTGTATACGGATTCCTTATACTTCTGGTAGATCTTTGCCGCCAGGTTCAGGGAAATCCCGTATTTTTGCAGGAACATCATTGCCTTGCGCATATCCGCCTTTTCCATGACCTGTGTGGCGATCTCCCTTGCTTTTTTTTCGCTGATCCCTTTTATCTCCGCCAGGCGCTCCGGCTCTTCCTCCACTATACGGATGGTATCCTCCCCGAAGCGGCGCACGATCCTGGCTGCCAAAGCAGCCCCGATGCCTTTGATGGCACCGGAGCCAAGATATCTTTCCATTGCCAGAGCATCCTCCGGCATTTTTTCCAGGAAGGACTGCACCTGAAACTGTTTTCCATATACCGGATGGCGGATATAAGAGCCTGTGGCCTCAATGGTCATCCCCTGGGTAATGGATGGAAAGTTTCCCACGCAGGTGAGCTCTTCCTCCTCCCCGGCATCCTTCAGCACCATAACGGTATATCCATTGTCCTCATTTCGAAAAATAATATGATCTATGTACCCGGTGACAGTTTCGCTCATGTTTCTCTCCCGTCCTTTTTTTCTGTATCATCCGTCATAAAAGTTCTTATACGCAAAAGGGGCGCTGCCTCACAGCCCCCTCTCACTCATCCATTTTTGCCATAACCTCTGCGTATTTTCCAGTTCCCACAGCCACAACTCCCATAGCGTCCTGTATGGTGGTTGCACTTACGCCGGTTTTCTGCTCGATCAAGGTATCCATCCCGTGAAGGAGCGCTCCTCCTCCGGTAAGGACGATCCCCCTGTCCACAATATCCGCAGCAAGCTCCGGCGGAGTTTTTTCCAGCACACTGTGTACGAGTTCCACGATCTGCCCTGTAGCGTCCTTTAAAGCTGCACGGATCTCCTCCGAGGTTAAAGTCGCCACCTTAGGAAGGCCTGTGATCACATTTCTTCCTTTTACTTCCATAGTTCTGGGATCTGCCTCCTCACAGGCTGTCCCGATTTTAATCTTAATTTCTTCTGCAGCGTCTTCACTGATAAACAGGCTGTGGTTTTTCCTTACGTAATTCATGATCGCCTGGTCAAACACATCTCCGGCCACCTTAATGGAACCGGAGACCACCACGCCCGCCAGTGAGATCACTGCAGCATCTGTGGTTCCCGCGCCGATATCCACGATCAGGTTTCCAAAAGGCTTCGTCACATCCACTCCCGCTCCAATGGCAGCGGCAATGGGTTCCTCCACAAGGAACACATTCCTTGCCCCGGCCTGATAGGTAGCCTCTTCGATGGCTTTTCGTTCGATCTCCGTGATCCCGCTGGGCACGCAAATACTGATCCTGGGCTTACGGAAAGCCCTTCGCCCGATGGCCTTGGAAATAAAATACTTGAGCATCTTTTCCATAACCACGTAATCTACGATCACGCCCTGGCGGATGGGGCGGATCACTTCCATCCCGGAGGAAACATGTCCGGCCATCTGCCGTGCTTCCTCCCCGATGGCCTTTATTTTTTCTGTATCTTTATCATAAACAACTACGGTGGACTCCTTCAGCACAAGCCCTTTTCCCGTAGAGTACACCAGACAGTTCCTGGTTCCTAAATCAATCCCGATGTCGCTGGCTGCCATAAAAAGCCTCTCTTTCCATCAAACTTTTTTTATATTATATACAACTTTAATTTAAAAAGAAAGTGTTTGTTGGCCATTTTACGGCTGCCTGAGATATTTCGCCACATACTGTCCTGTGTAGGAAGCAGGATTTTCCGCCACTTCCTCAGGGGTTCCTCTGGCGATGACTGTTCCGCCGCCGTCCCCTCCTTCCGGTCCCATATCAATGATATAATCTGCTGTTTTTATCACATCAAGATTATGCTCAATGACAATCACCGTATTTCCGCCTTCTGCAAGACGTTTTAAAATACCGATCAGCTTGTGCACATCAGCAAAATGAAGGCCTGTAGTAGGCTCGTCTAAAATATATACCGTCTTTCCCGTGCTTCGTCTGCTCAGCTCTGCTGCCAGCTTAATACGCTGGGCCTCTCCCCCGGAAAGCTCTGTGGAGGGCTGTCCCAGACGGATATAGGAAAGTCCCACATCGTTCAGCGTCTCCATCTTCCTGCGGATGGAAGGAATATTTTCAAAAAATTCCAAAGCTTCCTCCACAGTCATGTTCAGAACGTCGTAGATGTTTTTATCCTTATACTTCACCTCCAGAGTCTCTCTGTTATATCTTTTTCCCTTGCAGACCTCACAGGGAACATAAACATCCGCCAGAAAATGCATTTCGATCTTAATGATACCGTCGCCGCTGCAGGCTTCACACCTTCCGCCTTTTACGTTAAAGCTGAAACGGCCTTTTTTGTATCCCTTTGCCTTTGCATCAGCGGTGGAGGCAAATAATTCCCGGATCTGGTCAAACACTCCTGTATATGTGGCAGGGTTTGACCGCGGTGTACGGCCAATAGGGGACTGGTCAATGTTGATCACTTTGTCTAACTGCTCTTCCCCAATAATATCTTTGTGTTTGCCCGGAATGGTCCTTGCACGGTTTAAGTCTCTTGCAAGGCGTTTATAAAGGATCTCATTAATCAGAGAACTTTTTCCTGAACCGGATACACCGGTAATGCAGGTCATGACCCCAAGAGGGATGTCCACATTAATATTTTTCAGGTTATTTTCCGCAGCTCCTTTGATGGTTAAAAAACCTGTAGGCTTTTTCCTCTCCTTGGGCACAGGGATTTTTATTTTTCCGCTTAAGTAGGCGCCGGTAATGGAGCGCTCATTTTCCATCAGCTCCTTCGCCGTGCCGATTCCCACAAGCTCCCCTCCATGTTCGCCTGCACCGGGACCAATATCTACAATACAGTCTGCTGCAAGCATGGTGTCCTCGTCATGTTCCACTACCAAAAGGCTGTTTCCCAGATCCCGCAGATGCATCAGGGCACTTAATAATTTGTCATTGTCCCGCTGGTGCAGGCCGATACTTGGCTCATCCAGAATATAAGCCACTCCTACCAGGCCGGAACCGATCTGGGTTGCAAGACGGATTCTCTGAGCCTCCCCACCGGAGAGCGTCCCTGTAGCACGTCCCAGAGACAGATAATCCAGCCCTACATCTGAAAGGAATCCCACTCTGGCCCGGATTTCCTTTAAAATCTGTTTTCCGATCAATTCCTGCTGGGATGTCAGTTTAAGATCCGTGAGAAATGCTTTCAGCTTATCTATAGAAAGAGAGGTGACTTCAAAAATATTCTTATCCCCCACAGTAACTGCCAGAGCTTCTTTTTTCAGTCTTTGGCCTTTACAGGTCTTACAGGGAGTAATGCGCATAAAGCTTTCGTATTCCTGCTTCATCGCATCCGATCCGGTTTCCCGGTATCTTTGCTCCACATTTCGTACCAGCCCCGGGAAAGCCACGTCGTAGATTCCTTCCCCTCTTTGCCCTTTATAATGAACCTTCACAGAATGTCCGTTTGTTCCATAGATCAGGATATCCTGAATCTTTTTCGGATAATCCTGAAAAGGCGTATCCAGACTGAAATCATATTCCTTTGCCAGCGCGTCCAAAATAGCCCTTGTAAAACTTCCTTTATCCGTACAGGACTGCCATCCTAAAACAGCAATGGCGCCCTCCAGGATGCTTAAAGACTTATCCGGTATCATCAGATCCACGTCAAATTCCATCTTATAACCCAGTCCCAGACAGTCCGGACATGCGCCGAAGGGGTTGTTAAAGGAGAAGCTTCTGGGCTCTATCTCATCGATACTGATCTCACAGTCCGGGCAGGAAAAGCTCTGACTGAAGCTTTGAATGTGTCCGTCCATGGTGTCTACCATAAGAAGTCCGTCCGCCAGATTTAAGACGGTCTCTATGGAGTCGGCAAGTCTTTTTTCAATTCCCGGCTTTACCACCAGGCGGTCCACGATAATCTCTATATTATGCTTAATATTTTTGTCAAGGGATATTTCTTCTGTCAGCTCATACATATTTCCGTCAATCTGCACACGCACGAATCCGCTCCGCTTGGCATGATCCAAAAGCTTGGCATGGGTACCCTTGCGCCCCCGTACCACCGGGGCAAGAAGCTGTATCCTCGTCCGCTCTGGAAGGCTCATGATGCTGTCTACCATCTGGTCTACCGTCTGCTTTTTTATCTCTTTGCCGCACTTAGGGCAGTGCGGGATGCCAACCCTTGCATAGAGCAGACGGAAATAATCATAAATCTCCGTGACCGTTCCCACAGTAGAACGGGGATTGCGGTTGGTGGATTTCTGGTCTATGGAAATCGCCGGAGGAAGTCCCTCGATAGTATCTACATCCGGTTTTTCCATCTGTCCAAGGAACTGTCTTGCATAAGAAGAAAGGGATTCCATATACCGTCTCTGTCCCTCTGCATAAATGGTATCAAAGGCAAGGGAGGACTTACCTGAACCGCTGATCCCGGTAAGGACTACGAACTGGTCCCTTGGAATGTCCACGCTCAGATTTTTTAAGTTATTTACGTTTGCCCCTCTGATCTTTATAAACTTTTTCTGTTCTGTATCTGCTGCCATTGGTTCCTCCGTTGTTTATTCTAAAAAATCCGCAAGAATCTGGTTACTTACATGGATCCCTTTTCTGGAAAAACGCCACATGCATCCTTCTTTTTCAAGAAAACCCATGTCTTTATATTTATTTAAAACCTTTCCATACACCGTCTCAAGGTTATCTCCGAACTGCCTTAAAAACTCTTCTTCGGAGATTCCTCCGGTCATGCGAAGCCCCAGTATCATGAATTCTTCCATCTCTTCCCTACGGGTAAGAGGGCTTTTTTCCTTTCGGATCCTGTCTGGTTCTGCGCTGTATGTGAGGTATTCTTCCATGTCATTTGTATTGGAAAAACGCGTTCCTTTGTACAGGGACGCCGCTCCCAGGCCCATGCCAAGGTAATCGTACCGTTTCCAATAGCCAAGATTATGCCGGCAGGCATAGCCTTTTTTTGCGTAATTAGAGATTTCATACTGGTGATAGCCGTATTCCTCTAAAACTGCCGCTGTATCCTCATACATCCGGTACTCTGTTTCTTCATCTGGAAGAGAAAGCTTTCTTTTAGAAAACAGGGTTCCCTCCTCTACAATAAGGCTGTATGCGGAAATATGCTCCGGCTCCAGCCCTGCCACAGTACGAAGGCTTTTTATCCAGCTTTCATAAGTCTGTTCAGGGAGGGCGAACATCAGATCCACATTGATGTTGGAAAATCCCTCTTTCCTTGCCAGATCGTAGCTTTCCCAAAAGTCCTGCCAGGTGTGTATCCTCCCCAGCATCCTAAGCTCTTCCTCCGCCGTTGACTGCAGTCCCAAGCTTAAGCGTGTGACCCCGTGTGCTTTATAACAGCAGAGTTTTTCCTGCGATAAAGTCCCCGGATTCGCCTCTATAGAAACCTCGGCATCCGGGGAAAAAGAATAGTTCTCTTTTAAATTGTCCAATATTTCTGCGATCCATTCTGCTTTTAATAAAGAAGGAGTCCCTCCCCCTATAAAAACAGAGGACACCTGCCGCTCTCTGACGGAAAGGGCACGGATTTCTTTTAAAAGTGCGCGGACATACGTCTCCTGGTCTTCCTCTTTTGCCGGATAGGACAAAAAGTCGCAGTACGCACATTTTCTCGCACAAAAAGGGATGTGTACATAAATTTCCAAAGGAGCGGTATCTTTAGCCTTCACTTGTCCCATCCTCTCCGCCGGAAGTATCTGTCTGTGTATCCGTAGTCTGGGTGCCGGTTTCTGTGTCGTCCTCTGTCTGTGAACTGCTTCCGGCATCTTCCTGTGTACCGCTTCCCGTATCTGAATCTTCCTGGGAGGAAGTACCTGTGCTTTCCTTCTCTGCCAGGTAGCTGTTTACCATTGTGACATTTCCGCTGGTGGTAACTGCATCCGGATTTATCTCAGCAGGCGCAGGAGTAGGGGTGACAATAGGAGTAATGGTGATCTCCAGCACTCCCTCAGCCTCGGGGTCGGTGTCTTTCCCTCCCCCGCAGCCAGTCAAACCTATGCATGTAAGTGCCAAAAGACTTATTATCGCATTTCTGCCATATCTTTTCTTCATAACCCACCTCCTAATGGTGCTTTACTTATCATCCAGCTTCAATACGCTCATGAAGGCCTTCTGGGGAATCTCCACATTTCCTACCTGACGCATACGTTTTTTTCCTTCTTTTTGTTTTTCAAGAAGCTTTTTCTTACGGGTAATATCGCCGCCGTAGCATTTTGCAAGGACATCCTTTCTAAGGGCACGAACAGTCTCCCTTGCAATGATCTTGCTTCCGATAGCTGCCTGGATGGGAATCTCGAAAAGCTGACGGGGAATCTCTTCCTTTAACTTTTCGCACATCCTCCTTCCCCTTTCATAGGCGGTATCCCCATGCACGATAAAGGATAAGGCATCCACTTCTTCCTTATTTACAAGAATATCCAATTTCACCAGCTCGCTGCGCTCATATCCGCAGAGTTCATAATCCAGGGAAGCATAGCCTCTGGAACGGGATTTCAGGGCATCAAAAAAGTCGTAGATGATCTCATTTAAGGGCAGCTTATATTTTAAGAGCGCTCTCGTCTCCTCCATATAATCCATACTGATATACTGTCCCCTTCTCTCCTGGCAGAGATCCATAATGGCACCGATAAACTCTGTAGTCACCATGATTTCCGCGTTCACCATCGGTTCCTCCATATAGTCGATCTCAGAAGGATCCGGAAGGTTCGTAGGATTCGTAAGGTCGATCACCTCACCGTTTGTCTTATATACTTTATAGATAACACTGGGAGCTGTGGTCACCAGGTCGAGATTATACTCTCTTTCCAAACGCTCCTGGATGATTTCCAAATGAAGCAGGCCAAGGAAACCGCACCGAAATCCAAATCCCAGTGCCACTGAAGTCTCCGGCTCATAAAAAAGAGAAGCGTCGTTTAGCTGAAGCTTTTCTAAGGCGTCCCGCAGATCCCCGTATTTCGCCCCGTCTGCCGGATACATTCCGCAGTATACCATAGGATTTACTTTTTTATAACCTGGAAGGGCCTGGGCGCAGGGTCTCTGATCGTCGGTCACTGTATCGCCCACACGGGTATCTCTTACATTCTTAATGCTGGCTGTGATATAGCCAACCATTCCGGCAGTCAGCTCATCACAGGGGATAAACTGCCCTGCGCCGAAATAGCCAACCTCTACCACTTCCGCCTTAAATCCGGTAGCCATCATGCGGATGGTCGTACCTTTTTTCACTCTGCCGTCCATAAGCCGGCAGAAAACAATAACGCCTTTATAGGAGTCATATACAGAGTCAAAGATCAGCGCCCGAAGAGGAGCTTCCGGATCTCCCTGGGGTGCAGGTATCTTGGTGACGATCTGTTCCAGGACTTCGTCCACATTTTCTCCTGTTTTCGCAGAGATTCTGGGGGCATCCTGGGCTTCCAGGCCGATCACATCCTCGATCTCATTGATGACGCGGTCAGGATCTGCACTTGGAAGGTCGATCTTATTGATAACAGGGATCACATCCAGATCGTGATCCAGGGCAAGATAAACGTTGGCAAGGGTCTGGGCTTCGATTCCCTGGGCTGCATCCACCACCAGGATCGCTCCGTCGCAGGCAGCCAGACTTCTGGACACCTCATAATTAAAGTCTACATGTCCCGGAGTATCGATCAGGTTGAATATATATTCTTCTCCGTCCTTTGCCTTATAAACGATCCGGACAGCCTGGGATTTAATAGTAATCCCTCTCTCACGCTCCAAATCCATATTGTCAAGGATCTGGGCCTGCATTTCTCTTTCTGTGAGAAGACCTGTTTTCTCTATAATTCTGTCCGCCAGCGTAGATTTTCCATGGTCAATATGTGCAATGATGCAAAAATTACGAATTTTGCTCTGGTCTATCATTCCAGAAGTTCCTCCTCTTAAATGTCTTTTCCCGAATATCTGTTTGCTAATTCCGTATTATAACACAAGAAAAGGCAGTTTGCTACTGCCTTTTCCATTTTCTTTTCCGATGTACTAGGTTTCTCCGGAAAGTACGCGGTGCAGGATATCTGCAAAAGGTTCCATTGCATTTTTTACTTCCTGGACCGTATTTGTCTGCGCGCCCGCTTCCAAAAGGACAGCCCGTGGGCGCAGGTGAAGATTATACCGTAAACCGGCCAGATAAATCCCTCTGTACAGATCCGGATAGTACAGCGCCGCCTGGTATTCCATCTGAAAGGAAAAAGCCAGGTTTTCCTGAATATATGGATTGGGAAGGTATTCCACAGGTCCGTTGTTTACCGTATAGCTTAAACCGTTAAAAAACATGAGCTGCGCCGTATCCTTTCCATTGATCTTAGTCACCAGGTGGGTATCCTCCGGCACGCCGTCTCTGTGCAGGTCGATCACCACCTGGATGGACGGATATTCTTCCAGCACCTTTTCCACATACTCTCCGGAATAATCGTAGGCGGCGCTCCGGTCAAGCTCTCCGTCAACCATGTCAAAGGCTTCCTTTACATGGATAACATTATACCCATAATCTTCTGTAAGAAGCTTTGTGAGATAATTTCCCACACCTACGATGGTATCCTCCTCCACACCTTCCCTGGAGTCGATGAAAGTTTCCTGGGAATGGCTGTGATAGATCAAAATCTGCGGCTCTTCTGCTTCCTGGTCCAAAGTAAAATCCTCTGCCAAAAACTGCTCTGCGTTTAGCTGCTCTGCGCTTGTGGCAGTATTAGGATCCAGGATAAAAAAATTCCCCAAAAGGTAGTCGTAATCTGCCAGCGTCTCCAAAGATAAATCCAACTTTGGATGAGGCTTTATAGAAGCGGCCGCCGAGCGGACCTCACTTATCTCCTCTGTCTCTTTTGTTTCCCGTGTTTCTTTCTCAGGAGACTTTGTAAGTGCAGGCGTGGGGATTGGCGTAGGCTCCTGCCCGTCTTCCTTATTTGGGACTGTTTCTTCCTGTTCTGTCTTTTCTTCCTCCTGGACGTTTTCCTTGGCCAGCGTATTTTCCTTGGCCGGCGCACTTTCTTTCTCCGCCTGGGCAGACAGATTGTCCTCCTTTTTTGCAGACTGGTTTTCCTCACGGATTTTTTGTCCAAGGTAAGCTCCATTGTCTGCAATGATCTTCTCTAAAGTCTCCGGATCTTCGCTCTGGGGGATGCTCCTGGCTTTATCTTCCAGAAAGCAGTACAGGGGAAGCTGTCCGAATACATTGCCCCGCCGGATGATCTGCCCCGGGAGCAATGCCAAAACCGCAAAAAAGCACAGACTTAAAAATACACAGAATGCTTTCTGGAAGTTTGTCACACCATCACCTCTTTAAAGGTATCCTATGACTGCCTCCAGCAGATTATGCCATCCCTTGCCGCCCCCCTGATTTCTCCTTTTTCTTTGTCATCTATAAAAATACAGATAAAAAACAACGGGTTTTTCCGCACAAAAAAAGGACAGTTGACGGTAGCTGTCCCTTTTTTTAATCATAAGCTTATAATTAAAATACAACCCTTTATTTCTATCGCTGTTTAGCCAATGCTGTTTACAGCTTTTGTTAAACGAGAAACTTTTCTTGCGCAGTTGTTCTTGTGGTAAACGCCTTTGGAAGTAGCTTTGCTGATAGTAGAGATTGCGTCTGTAAGAGCAGCCTGTGCAGCAACTTTATCCTTGTTTGCAACAGCAGTCTCGACTTTCTTGATAGAAGTCTTAACAGCAGAACGGATCGCTTTATTTCTCGCAGCTTTTGTTCTGTTTACTAAAATTCTCTTTTTAGCAGATTTGATGTTAGCCAACTGGTACACCTCCCATTCCTGATTAATCGTAAAATTCATCTTTCACAAAGACAGACACGGGCGCCTTTCTGAAACATGCTAATATATTCTAGTATAATTATCCATAAATGTCAATACATATTTTTCTGGAAAACGCCCAAAATAATAAAGAAAAAATTTATGAGATTCCTTTTCACACTAATGTATCTTGGAGGGCAAAAACATGTTGGGAAATTACAGGATCAGAACGGATCTTGCTCTGGAGACCACAGAGCGCTTCACCGAGGAAAATGTGGAGATCAGAGGGGTGGAGATAAAAGAAGATTACGACCAGGAAAAAGACATCCGCACCACTGTGGTAAAGATCAAAACTGAAAACGGAGCTAAAGCTATGGGAAGGCCCCAGGGCAATTATATCACCATCGAAGCGCCGAACCTTTCCATCCCGGATGAGGATTACCACCGGGAGGTATCCGAAGAGATCGCCCGTCACCTCCGGGCGCTGATCGATTTAAAAAATGAAAAATCCATCCTTGTAGTGGGGCTTGGGAATACCGCCATCACCTCTGACTCTCTTGGCCCACACGTGGTGGAAAATCTGCGCATGACCCGGCACATCATACGGGAATACGGTTTAAAAGGAATGGGCGAAGAAAAAATGCACCGCACAAGCGGGATCATCCCAGGAGTCATGGCGCAGACTGGAATGGAAACTTCTGAAATCGTCCAGGGCGTAGTGGACGAGACCCAGCCGGATGTGGTGATCGCCATAGACGCCCTTGCCGCCCGCAGCACCAGAAGACTGAACCGCACGATCCAGATTACCGACACCGGAATCCATCCAGGCTCCGGAGTAGGAAATCACAGAAACGGACTTACCGAGGACAATCTGCAGGTAAAAGTGATCGGCATCGGCGTTCCCACTGTGGTAGATGCAGCCACCATTGTCCACGACTCCATGGCGCATCTTCTGGATGCCCTGGATGAAGCTGAGCAGAAGGAATTTCTGGAGGAAATGATCTCTCCCCATCTGCACAGTATGTTCGTAACCCCTAAGGACGTGGACGAAACGGTAAAATATTTAAGCTTTACCATATCGGAAGGCCTAAATATGGCTTTTTCCTCTGTTTAAGCCTTTTCCCCTTTCCGGGTACTGTATTTTATGATCAAAAGCTCCACGCTTAAAACATCTCCAAGCCTTCCTGTTTTTACAGATTCCTCAGCATCCACGAAGTCCCTGACTGCCGTCTCAAGCTCCTCTTCTGTATAGGCTCTGGCACAGGCAGCCCCATTGCGCACCGCGAAGGAGGGAATGCCAAGCTTTGAGGCGATCTCATTCTGGGTGATGCCTTCCCCTGCCATTTTTTTAATCAGAAGAAGCTGCCGGTACTGCCGCGCCAGCAAAAACAGGATGCGCATAGGCGGCTCCTTTAAGGTAAGCAGGTCGTAATAAAGTGCAAGCGCCCGTTCCTGCTTTCTCTCCGTCACCGCCCGGACCATATCGAAGATCCGGTTTGCCGTCTGGGTGGTACATACCGCTTCAATGTCCTCCCGCGTAACCACACTCCGCTCTCCTGTATACGTGATCAGCTTTTCCAGCTCCATGCGCAAATTTCCCATATCTGTTCCTGCCTTGTCCATAAGCAGTTCCATATCTCCGCGGGTGATCTTTTTTCCTTCTTTTCCTAAAAGCCCCGCCGCCCACTGCATCAGTGTCTTTTCGTCCTGCCGGGCAAATTCTGTCACTCTTCCACAGGTTTTGACCGCTTTAAACATCCGGCTTCGTTTATCCACCTCCGATTCGCAGAACACAATACGTACATAATCCGGCAAAGTCTTCATATAATCCGCAAGCTCGTCGCATTTATTCTTAAAGAAACCAGAATCCTCAACCAATACCACCCTGTAGTCTGCAAAAAAAGGCATGGTCTCACAAAAATCTATCACAGCCCGGACATCGATCCCTTTCCCTTCATAATGGCTGTAATTCATGGTATCCTCCTGAGGATTTAATGCCCGGATCAGATTCTGCTTATACTGCTGCTTTAAATAGGCTTCCTCTCCGTACAGCAGATAGGCGCTTTTAAAATTACCTGTCTTTATATCTTCCTGTATGCTTTTCAAGTTTTTAACTCCTGTCCATGGATATTTTCCCTGTTCCCCTTAAAAGGCACAGCTTTTCCTACACCATATCATAAAATCGTCCAAAGGAAAAGCCTTACTCTTTCAGAAATCCTTCCGCCGCTGTTTGGCTCCCGTCTGTCCTGACAGTTACGGCGCCGCTTTTCATAGTATATTCTACCTGGCACCCTGCCTTTTCCAGGCGCTTTACCGTTTCCGGGGAGGGATGTCCGTATGTATTGGAATCTGAGCAGGAAATCACGGCAATCTCAGGACAAAGCTTATCTAAAAAAGGCTCGCTTGTGGAATATCTGGAGCCGTGATGACCTACTTTCAGGAAATCAATATCTGAAAGATAAGGAAGAAGCTTTTTTTCTCTCTCTTCCCCGATATCTCCCGTAAACAACCCTTCAAACGCCCCATACCGAAGCAGCATTACCATCCCATTTTCATTGCTGTCTTTTTCTCCATCCCCCAATGGTGCCAGAAAAGAAAATTCCGTCTCCCCCGCCTGAAACACATCTCCTTTTTCCACATAAAAGACCTCTGCCCCCGCCTTAAGGGCAAGGTTTTCCAGTTCTTGGTATGCTTCCGGTTTTTCCTCCCACGCAGGGAGAAAAAGCCTGTGTATTTTTACCGTAGTAAGTCCTTCCCCACTGTACTCCAAAAGCTGGCGTACCCCGCTTATATGATCGTCATCTGTATGGGAAACAAAAATCCCGTCCACCTGGGAAATACCCTGGCTTTTCAGATAAGGAAGAAGCTGGTACTGTCCCACATCAGACTTATTGCTGCTGCCTCCGTCTACTAAAAAGCAAAAGCCTTCCGGTGTCTCTATAAATATTCCATCTCCCTGCCCCACATCCAGACAGGTTATCTGAAGACAACTCAGCGAATGAAAGCCCAATACGCCAGCTCCCATTGCCATAGCAGCGGCACACCCAGCTTTCCATATCCATCTTCCCCGGACATGCTCCTGTTTTTTATCCTTCTCCAGTTTTAACAGAAACACCAGGACTCCCCCTAAAATTCCATAATAGACTGCCGCCTGCCAAAGCTTTGGCACACCTGCGATCCAGGTACAATACGGAAGCTTTCCCGCCAAAACACAAAGCTTTTCATATAAAAGCAGGAGTACTCTTCCCGGAAGCACTGCCGCCCAGGCAAGCCGGAGGCTTATCAGCCCTAAAACAATCCCTGCCACGCCGCTGGCAAGCACCACCCCTACTGTAGGCAGGACAAGGAGATTTAAAAATATCCCTGCAAGGGATACCTCCCCATAAAACCATAACAAAATGGGAAGGGTGAAAAGCTGCACGGCAAAAGAAGAAAGAAATGCCTGTACTGTTTTATTTTTTGTTCCGAAAGCCTTTAAAAGAACAGGCGATACCACCCCGATCCCTGCCACCGCCCCAAAAGATAAAAGAAAGCTGCTGCTGTACAGACAGGCAGGCGAGTCTAAAAGGAGCAAAACAGCAGAAAAGGCCAGGGCCGTCAGCATATCATAACACCTTCCCAGAATTTTTGCCCCTACGGAAAGAAGGAACATACACACTGCCCGCATAGTAGATACACTTCCGCCGGTCATGATGCCGTAGCACACCATCACGATAAGAGATAACATCCCTGCCTGCCATATCCCAAGTCCGGCTTTTTTCAGAAGCTGGTAAAGCCCCATTCCCAAAAGGCTGATGTGCAGCCCGGATATTGCCAGGATATGGATGATTCCAGCCATCTGGTATCTGATCTTTGTCTCCTCTTCCAGACTGCTTTTTTCTCCCAGCGCCATCGCCTCAAATACCGGCGCTTCCTTTCCTGTGGCAGCTTCTAAAATACCTGCCGCCTTCTGCCTTACCCCCGCCAAAAACTCTCCCATCCTGGAATAAGTCTCTGACTGTCTTTCTATCCTGCCCTCCTTCATAAAATAATAGATACGCTCCGCCGCATAATACTGGCGGCTGTCAAATTCTCCGGGATTCCTAGGACCGCCTACAGGTTCCAGTTTTCCGGACACCAAAAGAAGAGTTCCCACAGGAACTTCTTTGTCTTCTTTTAAAAATACTCTTAGATTTTCTATGGATACTTTTTCAGATTTGTAAATAAGATATGTGTTTTTCAGATAAACAGACTGAGAAAATTCTGTCCTGGCGCACCGAACTGTCTCCCCGCAGACAACCGCTTGCGGATACCGGCTGATCCACTCCTGAACGGAAGAGGGAAGGGGATTCCCCCGAATCAGGGGAAAACCCAGCCCATCCGCCAAAAGCATTGCCGCCATCAGAAGCAGGCACGCAAGACACACTGGCCGTCTTGTCATATGCACTCCCTCCTGAACGGATATTTTCTTGTTTATTCACTTTCTTCCGCCTGTACAACTACAAGCTCCTCATTTTTTTCGTAGAAATGATACAGATCCATTCCTTCCAAAAGAGTGTCTGATGTACTTCCGTCAATGGAAATCTGCACCGTATCCACCGGGCAGGCATCTATGATGGAATTTACAACAGAATACACCAGCACCTGGGGCGATACCTCCTGGTCGTAATCTAAAAAGCTTCTGTCAAAATCAATATAGCAGGCTCTGTCGGAAATCACCATATCATTGATTCCCAGGTTTTCCGGAACTGTAGGATAGCTTCCTCTATTCATGGGACCTGCACTGAGCTGTTCTAAAACTACCTGTTCCCTGGGGATATCCCTTCTGTAATACAGGGTCCGCTCTTCTCTCACCAGATGTTCCCCTTCCCTGTCCGCAAAGTACAGGACAAAAGTATCATCACGGTAGGCGTCCATATCCTCTCCCGGATAGGACACAAAGGAGTCCCCATTCATCTCCCCTAAAGCTTCTCCCCTGGAGTCCGTAAGGTTTTCTCCATTTACAGTAAAGACAACTGCCCGTACTCCCGGAACTTGTACGAAGCTTTTTACCATCCCGGCCCGCACAAGGATTTCCCGAGATTTGCTCATTTCACTATATCTGCCATTAAAATCAATGGTGAGAACGCCGTCCTCTCCAAGGTCGTAATTATTTATCGTTACCTCAGAGGGAAGAAGGCTCACCTGTCCCTCCTCCGTTTCCTCATCGGAAAAATGCTGCATCAGTTCCTGGATCATGGACTGGGCAGCCTCGTTTTCAGGGGTATAAGCTTCTCTTAAAAGCTCTGTCTCATCTGCGTTTAGATAATAAAAATAATATCCTGTAACGCCTTCGCTCTGTGCTTCCTGCACCTCTATCTGACATCCTCCAAGAAAGCAGCAGGCAAGAATCAGCACAAGCAGCATACCTAATTTTCTTTTCACCTGGCACCTCCTACGGAATATAAGATAATGGAATCCTCACAGAGAAAGTCGTTCCTTCCCCTTCTTTGCTGTAGACCTTGATCGCACCGTGGTGCATAGCAATGGAACTCCTGGTAATGGAAAGACCAAGCCCTGTTCCTCCGATCTCTCTGGAATGTGACTTGTCCACCCGGTAAAAGCGCTCGAAGATACGTTCTATGGAGTCCTCTGGAATACCCATTCCAGAATCCGCCACTGTAACATAAAAATATTTATGATCCGCATCCAAAGAAACTCTCACCCATCCGTCATCCACATTGTACTTGATTCCGTTTTCCACCAGGTTGCTGATGGCAAGAGTAAACTTCACCTCGTCCACATCTGCTTCCACAGGGCGGAAACAGTCCAGGATCAAATCTATGTTCCGTTTATCCGCAATAGGACGCAGCCTCTTTAAGACATCCTCTAAAAGCTGGTTGATGTCCATATGCTCGATATTCATATCCGCCACTTTTTTGTCCATCTTCACAAGAGAGAGAAGGTCTGTGATGATCTTATTTTCCCTGTCGATTTCCGCAGTGATATCCCTCATAAATTCCTGATACAGCTCTTCCGGCACGCCTTCCTGTCCCACCAGGGAATCCGCAAGGACCTTCATGGAAGTCAGCGGAGTCTTAAGCTCATGGGACACATTGGAAACAAATTCCTGCCTGGATTCATCCAGGATTTTCATCCTTGCAAGCATTTTATTAAAGGCATCTGTGATCAGCTCTGTTTCCGTATAATCCGGCACGGAGATCTCCTCATTCTGATATCCATCTGTGAGATCCTCAATAGACTTGGTAACTCTTGCAAAAGGCTTCACAAGCACAGTGGACAAAACATATGCCAAAAGAATAGATAAAGCCACAATGATCCCTATGATCAGAATTCCGCTCTGCTCCAGTTCATCCACAATGCCGCTGATCTCATCAAAGGAAAGTGTAACGAGCATAACTCCCTGAAGCTGCTGCACCTGCGGGCTTCTCACCGGGACTGCCATTTCCACATAATCTCCGTCACGGATAAAGGACGGCTCTGTTTCTCCCTGAAAACAGCGGATCACAATAGGAGAAATAAGAGTTTTCCCTGTATCTGCATTATAAGTGTCTTTGACCACCTTAAAATCCCGGTCCACTAATATGATCCTGCCGGCATAGGTATTACACAATAACTCCAGCTTGGCATTTACTGCCTGAGAGCTGGAGTCGTTGAGATAATTTTCTTTTATGATCAGGTTGCATAAGATACTGCATTCTCTGCGGAGATCTTCCACTTTTGCCGCTACTGCCTTATCTGCGTAATTGGAAATCACCAATCCCGTCACGATAATGCTCGGCACGATTCCCAAAATGATGAGAATAACCAGGATCCGAAAACGCAGGCTCTTAAAAAATTTTGTTTTTTTCATGAATTACCCCTGAAAATAGTAGCCTACACCCCATTTGGTGTGTACATATTTTGGTTCGCTTGGATTTTCCTCGATCTTTTCACGCAGTCTCCGGATATGTACATCCACCGTACGCACATCCCCCGGATATTCGTAACCCCATACGATGTTCAGAAGATTTTCTCTGCTGTATACTTTATTAGGGTTAAAAATAAGAAGCTCCAGAACATCGAATTCCTTGGCGGTAAGATTAATCTCCCTGCCGGCGATAAATACTCTGCGGCTCTCGCAATCCATCTTCAGATCTCCCACCTGGATCGTCTTGGCCTTTTCTTTTTCCTCATGGTCGCTGCCGGCACGTCTCATGATCGCCTTAATGCGTGCTTTCACTTCAAGAATATTGAAAGGCTTGGTGATGTAGTCGTCCGCTCCGTACTCCAGACCTAAGATCTTATCCATATCTTCTCCCTTAGCTGTAAGCATGACAATGGGAACATTGGAAAATTCGCGGATCTGCTGGCATACCTCAAGACCGTCCATTTTAGGGAGCATCAGGTCCAAAAGGATAATGTCATATTTTTTTTCCTTGGCCTTTTCCACTGCTTCCTCACCGTCGTAGGCACAGTCCACTTCCATCCCGTCCTGTTCCAGACTGAAACGAATTCCTTTGACAATCAATTTTTCGTCATCCACCACTAATACTTTCCTGCTCATTCTATGTTCTCCTATTCTACTGCAATATCGTCTTTTATCTTCGCCAGAGTACCTTCTTTGATACCCGGTACATTTAAAATATCTTCTACTGTCTGAAATCCCCCGATCTCTTCTCTGTATGCCAGGATCGCCTCTGCCTTGCTCTCGCCGATTCCTGAAAGTGTCATAAGCTGTTCTTTATCTGCAGTGTTAAGGTTAACTCTGGTTTCTGTCCCCTCTGCCGGGTCCGTACCTGCTAAAGCAGGCGCTGCCTGCTCCTTAACTTCCTCTTTCGTAGGAATATAGACCTGCTCTCCATCGTTTATACTCTTGGCACGGTTAACATATTCCGAAGCTGCATCCTCACGGAATCCCCCTGCCGCATCAATGGCATGGAAGACACGGCTTTCTGTATTCAGCTCATACACACCCGGATTCACCACTGCTCCGCATACGTCCACAAATATTTTCCGGGGAGGGGCGGTCACTTCCGCCCCTTCTTCTTTTTGCACTTCCTCTTCGGGTACTGCTTCCGTTTCTTCTGCCATTTCCACTTCTTCTTTCAGAAATTTTGCCTCCCGGCTTTCGCATCCGGAACAGACAGGCAGAAGCAGAAAGAATACAGCCCCCAGATAAATGCACAACTGTTTTTTTCTGCCCTTTTTCATGAAATAACGGTTCACTCCTTCTCCGCATATTTGCGGCAAGCTCCCCGAATCTCATACTTAACCATGTCTTATTTTAACGAATATTTAAAAGATTTACAATAGATATTTACTAATTTTCCCATTTAAAGATTACGATTCCCACAATGGCAATGAGCATCCCCAAAACCTTCCGCCATGCAAAAGGCTGCTTATCCACCCCAAACCAGCCGAAAAGCTCGATCACATAGGCTATTACAAGCTGGGAGATCACAATAAGCATGGCCGCCTTTGCCGGTCCTAAGCTTCCCATGCTCTGTATTACTGTAATGGTGATAAAAGCGCCGATCACGCCGCCTAAAAGTGTATATTTAGGTTCCACCTGCCATAGAGCCGAAATGCTTTCCCGCCCTGTAAAGATCCATGCAAGAATACACACCAGAAATGCGGAAAGCTGTACCCATCCGGTAGATACCCAAAGGCTGGTCTGCTTCGTCACCTCTGTGTTAAACACTCCCTGAATACTCATCAATGCGCCTGAAACCAATGCGATCAGAATTCCCCACATAAGCGCTCCCTCCATTCTGTTAAAAAGAGGCGCCGCCCTGGCGGCACCTCTTCCCTTTTAATTATAGCTTATACGGTTTTTTCCTTTTTTATTCATTTTTCCAGGCATATCATCAGATTTTATTACTGCTGACGGATACTTTTGAGCGCCTTCGTGATCTTAATGGGGTTGCCGTAATGCAGCGTTCCAAACCGGAACAGTTTCGCCGCCAGGATTCCCGCTGCGACACAACTGCCTACAAGCAAGAGGACGGAGACAAGAATCTCCCATGTGGCAACGCTTCCCATGGATACGCGGATAAACATTGCATTTCCCGAGGTAAAGGGAATGAAAGAAGCCACCTTCATTAAAAGGCTGTCGCTGCTGTAAAGCCCCATCATGGCAATAAGAAAGGACGCTACATAGATCAGGGTGACAGGAGTGGCACTCTTGCTGATGTCTTCTGTCTTTGACACAAGCGCACCCAGGATTCCAAAAATAAACGCATACAGCAGATAACTTAAAATTCCAAAAACCACATAGGCAGCCAGGACGTTTCCTGGAATCTGGAACAGGAAATCCAACATTCCTCCCCATGCTTCCCTGCATGCGCTGTACGCCCCGAATCCGGCCCCAACGATGACCACCATCTGCAGGACTCCGGCGATCGCGCCGGCAAGCACCTTTCCGAAGATCAGGCTATTTGAATTTACGCTTGTAACCAGAATCTCAATGGCACGGTTGCTTTTCTCTGTGGTGATGGATACAGCGATCATCTGTCCATAGAACAGGATCAGGAAATAAATGACAAAGATAAGCACATAGGTATACCAATAATTATTTGCACTGTTTTTGCCCAGCACCTGTGAATCCATCTGTACGGTAAAGCTGTCCGCCTGAACGATCTCCTCAGGAGTAAGCCCTCTTTCCATTAAATATGTCTGCTTCTGATACTGAACCAGAGCGTTCTGGAATGTAGAAGACAAGGTTTCCGACATGGAAAGGTTATTTACCACATAAACTGCCTGGGAAAGGCCGTTAAGGATAAAGCCGGCTTCCACCTCTTCACTTTCCACTGCATTTGTCAGACTATCCTCATCTTCAAAAACTGTCCACTTTGCCGGGATCATAGAAAGAAAACTGTCCACATTTTCCACCTGGTCTGTATTCACAAATATCCCAAGAGCATCCTTTTCATCCTCTGTTTCTTCTTCGGCTTCTGTCTCCACAGCAGTATTCTCTCCGGAAGAGCTTCCTCCGATCAGTCCCGGAAGAAAAATCGACGGAATCACGATGATCCCCACCATCAAAAGTGCAAGGAACAATGTGGTAAGCATAAAGCTTTTGTTTTTAAAGTAATTGTTTAATTCAAATTTTAATACCGTCAAAAATTGTTTCATGCCTCATCCCCCGCCTTTTCCACAAAAATATCATTTAACGATGGTTCGTAAAGTCCGAAAAATTCCAGATCCACGTCATATTCCAGCAGTCTTTGTAAGATGGCCGGTTTATTGCCTTCTTCTTTTTTTCGGATAATGACACGGTCTTTCTGTACTTTTTCCACTTCCAGAAGGTCCGAGAAATCATCTGAAAGCCTTCTGGCAAGATCCTCGGGCTTTTCTTCAAGGCTTGACAATACCAAGCGGTCCCTGCCGAATTCTCTTTTGATTTCTCTTAAATCTCCGCTTAATACCACCTGTCCATGATTTAAGATGGTAATATCTTCACAGAACTCTTCCACATAACTCATCTGATGGCTGGAAAAGATCACAAGGCGGCCTTCCTGTATCTGTTCCTTGATCACATCCTTTAAGATCTGAGAGTTTACAGGGTCCAGGCCGGAAAAAGGCTCGTCTAAAATGATGATCTCCGGATCACAGATCAGGGTCTGGGCAAGCTGCACTTTCTGCTGGTTTCCTTTGGAAAGCGTCTCCAGCTTTCTGTTTTCATACTCGGCAACGCCCATGCGCTCCAGCCATTTTTTCATCTTTTCTTTTGCCTGTCTGGCTGTAAGCCCCCGGAGCATCCCCATGTAGATAAGCTGTTCGCTTACTGTCTTTTTCGGATACAGTCCCCTCTCTTCCGGAAGGTATCCGATTTGGTGCTGACGTGGGCTGAAAGGCTTTCCGTCCAGCAGGATCGTTCCATCGTTTCCCTTAAATACATCCATAAGAATACGGATCGTTGTCGTCTTTCCGGCTCCGTTCCTTCCCAAAAGGCCAAGAGCGCTGCCGCTCTCCACGGTAAAGGAAATTCCATGGAGCACTTCATTTTCCCCAAAGACTTTCTTTAAATTCCTGACTTCTAATTTCATAGGTTTCCTAATCCTTCCACATGTTTTACTTTCAAGTATTTAATTTTTCAGCCTTTAACCGCACACAGTTTCTGCTGTAGGTTAAGGTCGCCAATATCCATATGATTCCAAGAAGAACCACCGCCAAAACACCTGTGTTCCACAAAAGATGCGTTAATAAAGCTACAAAAGTCAGCGCCGGCACGATTTTCATCATAGCAAGATACGCCCTGTAGGAAGACTGGTAGATGATCTCACGCTCGGCTTCGTCGCAGCTTTTCAGCCACTGTTCCTGAAATTTTCCGGATGTAGGATCTGCAATCCTTTCCGGATAGATTTTCTGTGTTTCTTTTATCAGCCTTACCTGCCAAACACCTGCATAGGCATTGCCCAGAATAAAAACGCCGAAAGCTGCCAAAAGCCCCCTGGTTCCCATTTCGCTTAAGCTTTCCATGTATTCCATGGAATAGCCGGTGGACAAAACGATCAGAGAAAGTACGGTCAGTATATTATTTGCCACAAGGCCGATGGCGCCGACCTGTTCCAGTTCATACTCTAACGCATCTCCATCTTCGTCCTGGGCTTCTTTAAGAAGTCTTCCAAGGGACACACTCTTCTTCAGGATGATTTCGCCAAAGACCACGTTGACAAAAGTCAGAAGGATAAGAACAGGAAGCATCGCCCCTCTTAAAAGCTCCATAATCCCTCCAACTCCGCTGCCGATTTCCTGAAGGTTTACCACTGCAAGAAGAAATCCTCCGGCAGCGCCAACTATAAGGCTGGCTAACAAGATCAACGTATATTTTAAATATGTATTCATCTTTTTCTTCTTTGTCATTGTTCATCCTCCGAATAAGAAAAAATGTCCTCCACGCTAACCTCAAAAATCTTGGCAAGTTTTAACGCCAGTGTCACTGACGGTGAATAGTCACCTCTTTCTATTAAGCTAATTGTCTGTCTGGATACGCCACTTCTCTTTCCAAGCTCTGACTGGTTAATCCCCAGCCTGGCTCTATGTTCCTTCAGCCTGTTTTCTAATGGCATTCCTTTTTACCCCCCCCCCTAGTTTTTCGGCAATCTCTTCTTCATAGTCTCTTATCCTTTCTTTTTCGGTCCGTAGATTTGACTTAAATTTTTGTCATTTTGACAACTTTTCTTGTCATCTGTATCATAGCATTGACAACTTTTCTTGTCAATATCTCTTTTATCTTTTTTATCGGGGTGAATAGTAAGCCGAGAATCCCGTTTGTAATCCAAACGTCCCGTTTTGTAAGCAAGATTCCCATATTTTCATGCACACATGGGAAACAATCCCTTAAATTCACATAAAAAAACAGAGAACGGTTTATCTATAGCCGTCTCTGTGCTACAATTTTTTTATAACAGCAATCATTCATACTTTTGGAGGATATATTCATGTTTAAAATTGCCTTGGTACAGAAAAAAGCCGTTCCCAACCAGCCAAAAGAAAATCTGAAACTGGCAGTCCGCTATATCCAGGCCCTTCGGGAAGCGGCCAAAACTTACCATATAGGCGTAGCCGCCACATTTTTGGCGCAGGCTCCCCACAAGCCCCAAAATATGGCCGTGATCATTGACCGCTCTGGAGAACTGCTTTTACAATATGCGAAAGTCCATACCTGCGACTTCTCCCTGGAAGCACTCCTGGAGGGAGGAAAGGAATTTAAAGTCTGTAATTTTGAGGGAATCCGCCTGGGCGTCATGATCTGCTATGACCGGGAATTTCCAGAAAGCTCCCGGGTACTGATGCTAAAAGGAGCTGAGATCATCCTGATCCCTAATGCCTGCGATATGAACCCCGCCCGCTTAAACCAGCTTTGTGCACGCGCCTTTGAAAATATGACCGGAATCGCCATGGCAAATTACCCCGGGAAAGGCTGGGGAAATTCCTGTGCCTTTTCACCTGTTGTATTTGACGAGAACGGCTATACAGACAATACCCTCCTTATGGCAGATGACAGCTCAGAAGAAATTTTTATAGCCGAATTTGACATGGAAAAGATCCGCAGCTACCGAAAAAGGGAAACCTGGGGAAACGCCTACCGAAAGCCTCACGCTTACGGAGAACTTTTAAGCCCCCAGGTTCAGGAACCTTTTATCCGTTAAGAAAAAAGCCTGTTTTATCCCTTAGGATTTTTCCAGCCCACGGACTGTTTTCCGGTATTTCCCAGGGGACATACCCGTATATTCCCGGAACCGTTTTACAAAATAGCTCATGTTGTTAAAACCGCAGGAAAAGCAAATCTCCGTAATGCTTTCTTCCGTCCCTTCAAGCCTGCCTGCTGCCTGCCGGAGCCGGTAACTGTTCAGATAGCTTTTCGGGCTCTCTCCTGTGATCTTTTGAAAACACCGGAAACATTCTGTTCGGCTGATATGAAGGCTGCGGGCAATATCTTCTATTTCCACATGCTCCTGGTAATGCTCGTGGAAATAATTAAGAATCTCCTTTGCCCTTTGTTCGCAGAGGATATCCGATGCAGATCTTAAAGCAGCTTCTGTATTTTTCTTTCTATTCAGGATAAACAGCTCCCAGGCACTGCACAAACGGTTTTTCATTGATAGCCCGGTTATCCATTCCTTTCTCCGGCTTATACTGTACATTTCCCTTAAACAGTCCATCACTTCTGACTGCCATCCGATTTCCCTGTGCAGAACTTCTTCCGGCATTCCATTATCTTTTATAATCGGTTCAATGTATTTACGATAAATCAAGTTATCCGTGCTGCCGGAAAGAAACTGGGGCGAAAATACGACTGTTATACTTTCACTACCCTCATATTTTCCTACGGCATGGTACCGATGAAGGACTCCGGAATTTACAAAAATCCCATCTCCCTCCTTCAGATGATATCTGCGGTCATTTACACCAGATTCAAATTCTCCTTTCAGAACTATATAAAATTCCATCTCTGTATGATAATGCCAGTATTCAAGCGGTTCATGGGACCGTGAGTAATCATTAAAATATATCTGGCAGGGAAATTCCTGGGTTCCGTGTTTTTTTAATTCGTACAAGGCATGATCCACCGGAATCTGATTAGAATCACTTAAATATTTCATCTTTCTTCCCTCACTTTTAGAATGGTACAAATATTATATTAAAATGGTATAAATGTGATAGTTTTATTTTAATCTGATACTATAATTATAAAAGACTAGTTCGTGATGTCAAGAAAGGACTTACAGATTAATACTGATTTTAAAAATATGGGGGAAAGTATTATGAATGAAAAAAGAAGACGTATCCTTATGACCATTGGCGGGATCGGATTGTCGGGGATGTCTGTGGGAATGTTTAATTACTCTGCTTTTGGTATGGACCCATTTCAGGTTTTTGCACATGGGATCTGGAACCTTACTTCCCTGGGATTCGGTACCTTCTATATGCTCTTAAATCTGCTCCTTTTAGCCGTAGTTTTTCTGATGGACAAAACAAAGATCGGGCTTGGTACTTTGATCAACCTTTTTCTTTTAGGATATGTAACGGAATTTTCCAGCCAGTTCATTGAAAGCCTTTTTCCAAACCCAACGCTTGGACTGAAAGCCGGTTTTTTGATCCTTGGAATCCTGCTTCTCTGTTTTGGCTCCGCCCTTTATTTTACAGCGGACCTGGGGGTATCCACTTACGATGCCATTGCCCTTTATCTGGCAGGACATACACGTTTTCCATTCCAGCTTTTAAGGATTACCACTGACTTTATCTGTGTGGCTGTCGGATTTTCTCTTAATGCCACCGTAGGGATCGGAACACTTATCACAGCTTTCTTTATGGGGCCTATAATTGCCTTCTTCCGCAAACACATTTCAGATCCTCTGCGCTACGGAAAACCTGGAAAGGAAAATAACCCGGCTGGTAATTACGCTCTTAATATAGGAAACGCACGTAATTGAACGTTTTATCGCCTTATACGAACAGCCGTCAGGAAATAATCCTGACGGCTGTTTTTTAATGTAATTTAAGCTTCTTTCTCTGCTCCGTTTTTTTAACGACTATCTCATGCATAACAAACATCAAAATTAAGAAAAGCAGAAGATACGGCGGCAAAAGCGCAATGGTAATATGGTTTGCAAGGACACCGAACAGAGGCGGCATCAGGCAGAATCCCAGATAGGCAAAGGCCATCTGCACTCCGATCATAGCTCCTGACTTCTCCTTTCCAAAAACGTCCGGCGTCATATGTATGATGCAGGGATACACAGGCGCACAGCCCAGACCGATAACAGCAAATCCCACCAGATCCAGATTCCTTCCAAGGGGAAGAAAAACACAAAGGATCCCGACACCGATCAGGGAAAGTCCCAGCCGGATCAAAGCCCTGTCTCTCCATTTCATAGCCAGAAAACCATTTATCCCTCTGCCTACAGTAATCCCGATGTAAAACAAACTGGCAAACGCAGATGCGATTCCCGGCGTAAATCCGCTCTCCTGCACTAAATAACTGCTCGCCCAAAGAGAGGTGGTGGTTTCCAGGGCACAGTACCCGAAAAAAGTAAGGATACAGGGAACCGCCCCTGGTATTGAAAAGATCTCCCCAAGTTTTAAAGGCTGGCTTTCTGTCTTTTCCGCCGTTTCTTTTTCCTTTTCGGAAGAATTTGCCTTCCACAACGGCAGATTGATAAAAATAAAAATCGACAGAATGATCTGAATAACCGATACGATCCGGTATCCGTAATGCCAGTTGTCAAACTTCACCAGAGAAAAACTCATAATATACGGACTGATGGAAGCCCCAACACCCCAAAAGCAGTGCAGCCAGCTCATATGCTGCGGCTTGTAATGAAGAGCCACATAATTATTCAAAACAGAATCCACACCGCCGCCGCCAATCCCATAAGGAATGGCCCATAAGACCAGCATCCAGAACTGGCTGCTGATGGAAAATCCAAACAATCCCACAGCCGTCATAGCCACGCTCACCGCTGTAATCTTACCTGCCCCGAATCTTCTCACAATCCGGTCGCTGAACAGGCTGGAAACGATAGTCCCCACAGATATGATCATGGAAATGATCCCCGCATAGGATACAGGCACAGCGATCTCCTCGTGAAGCACCGGCCACGCCGAGCCCAGCAGGGAATCTGGTAGGCCCAGGCTTATAAAACATACATAGATCAGAGCTAATAATAAGTGAAACATAATGTCCTCCGGTCAATATTTAAGTAGAATCCTTTTAAGCTTGTTTCATAAAAAGCCAAGCGGATATTCGGTTACAGCAAAGATAAATCACACCCCGAAACCAGGCACTTCCGGCAGTATGATACATAATTTTGTTGGAAAAGCACGAACAGCCCGTCCTTTACATAAACTATAAGGAAATCCCTCTTTGAGGTGAAGATTTGAAGACCTTCCTAAAACCTTTGACAGCAGCCGAGGAAAAGCATTATCTTCAGCGTTACCAGGAGGGCGATCTGGAAGCAAAAAATGTCCTGATCGAGCGGAATCTCCGCCTTGTAGCCCATGTGGTCAAAAAATACCAGGGGCTGGACGAGGATATGGACGATCTGATCTCCATCGGGACGATCGGACTGATCAAAGCAATTTCCACCTTTGATGCAAAAAAATCCACACGTCTGTCCACCTATGCAGCCAGGTGCATTGACAACGAACTTCTCATGATGCTCCGCACCAAGAAGAAACGCTCCAAAGAAGTGTCTCTGTACGAGCCCATCGGGACAGACAAGGAAGGGAACGAGATCAATCTGCTGGATATTATGGAAGCCCCCTCCGTGGATATAATAGAAGATTACTCTACCCGCCAGGACGTCCTGCGGCTCCTTTGCGGTCTTAAGGAAACTTTATCTCCAAAGGAATACCAGGTCATCTGCCGGCGGTACGGACTGTTTGGCCAGGAGGAGCTTACTCAGAGGGAGATTGCACAGGAACTTTCCATCAGCCGCTCCTATGTTTCCAGGATCGAGAAAAATGCCCTCCAAAAGCTGAAGCTTCTTTTCCAAACGCCTTAAATATAAAAACTCACCCCATCAAATCCGATGGGGTGCAGCATGGGAATCTGTTCTTTTTCCTGGATACGCCACTTTCTCAGGAATTTTGCTCTGCTCTACGCAGAATGTCAAAAACTTCTGTCTCCGCATCCAGATCTACAAAAAGTATCTGCTGTGGATGAGGTGCGCTCTCCACAGAGTTTCCTTCCTCATCATAAATTCCCCGCACATGAGCTGTAAGATTTCTTCCGTCAGGCTTCATCACTTCGATTTCTTCCCCAACTGTAAACTTATTCCTCTGGGTGATCCGGACAAAACCTCTCTCATCAATTTCTTCCCCATAGCCTAAATAGGTGTATTCTTTTACATAAGTATTCGTGTCGTAAATCTGTGTATTCTCATCCGGCTTTCCGTAGAAGAATCCTGTGGTAAACTGCCGGTAAGTACAGTTGGAAATCTGTTCCTCATACCAGTCCATATTTTCCTTATATTTTTCCGGACTTTCCGCGTAATCATCAATCGCCTTCCTGTAGGTACGCGCCACAGTGGCCACGTAAAGAGCCGTTTTCATCCTTCCTTCTATTTTAATGCTGTCGATGCCGCTTTCCATAATGTCATCCATATGAGAGATCATACACAAATCTTTGGAATTAAAAATATAGGTTCCTCTTTCATTTTCGAAGACAGGCATATATTCTCCCGGTCTCTGCTCCTCCACAATGGAATATTTCCAGCGGCACGGATGGGTGCAGGCACCCCGGTTTGCATCCCGTCCGGCAAGAAAACTGCTTAAAAGGCACCGTCCGGAATAGGAAATGCACATTGCTCCGTGAACAAAGGTTTCTATTTCCATATCCTCAGGGATATGCCTGCGTATCTCCCGGATCTCCTCAAGGGAAAGTTCTCTGGCAGTCACCACCCGCTTTGCTCCTAGACGATACCAAAAAAGGAAGGTTTCGTAGTTGGTGTTATTTGCCTGTGTACTGATGTGCCGCTCGATTTCCGGACAGATTTCCTTTGCATACAGGAAAATTCCCGGATCAGCAATGATCAGTCCGTCTGGTTTTATCTCCTTTAACTCCTGAAGATACTCCCTTACTCCCGGCAGATCCCCGTTATGGGCCAGGATATTTACCGTTACATATACTTTTACTCCATGGGCATGGGCGAATTCCACCCCTTCTTTCATCTCTTCCATGGAAAAATTCTTCGCCTTGGCGCGCAGGCCAAAGGCTTCTCCGCCGATGTAGACGGCATCCGCCCCAAAAACCACGGCAATTTTCAAGACTTCCAGGCTGCTCGCCGGAACTAATAATTCTGGTTTTTTCATTTTTTCCTCCATTTGGCGCATTTACTATGACATACAGTCAGATATGGGAATTTTCTTCCATATCCTTACTCCTGTTTTACACTGACTGTCACTCCGTCTCCAAGGGGAAGGATGGTGGTCAGCAGCTTGGGGTTATGTTTCAATTCGTACAGATATTCCCGCATCCGTTTATAAATGGTCCGGTTGCGGCGTTCCACCAGATAATGGGACTGGATAATATCCCCTTCCTGGAGCACGTTGTCTGAGACAAGCACTGCCCCTTTCCTCATAAGGCGCATTACATCAGGAAGCCAGTGGATATACTGCCCCTTTGCCGCATCCATAAAAATAAGATCAAAGGGCTCTGTAAGCTCCTTTAAGATCTCCCCTGCGTCCCCCTCTAAAAGGGTGATCTGTTTTTCCCTGCCTGCCCGGATAAAATTATCCCTGGCAAGGGGAATCCTTTTTTCGTAATTTTCAATAGTGACAATCTCTGCCTGGCAGGGATTATATTCGCACATAAGAAGTGTGGAGAAGCCAACGGCTGTCCCCACCTCTAAAATACGCTTTGGCGCACGCAGCGCCAAAAGCACTTTTATAAAACTCTGCATCTCTTTCCGTATGATAGGAACACCCGATGCAAGGGCATCCTGCTCAAGTTTTTCCAGAAAGGGCGTGTTTCCCATGTCCAGAGAATTGATGTATGTCCTCATCCTCTCTTCTACGATCACGAGTCTGTTCCCTCCTGTTCCTCGTCTCCTGCAAGGATCCCCATGATCCTGGTAGGCGTATACGCAGTACTTAAAAGATAAGTCCCTGGTTTTAACTGTCCTCTGTAATTGGATATTTTCTCCTGTACATAAAATACCAGAGCATCCTCTACCAGACCCTTTCTCTCCAGGATCTTTCCGATGTCATATACGGAATCACCCTCCTGGATCACCACAGTGACCTCCTGTCCCTCTCCTGGACTCATCGCCTGCTGATTAAACACGTCGTATCCAAACTGATAGGTAGTTCTTCCGATCCAGATGATCAAAACAACCACACATACATACAATGCGATCTTAAAAACACCGCTTGCAAAAACCATCCCGGCTTTCCCCACCCTGTCCTTCGTGCTTGCCATATGTTACGATTTCCTCCATTCTGTACACATTCGTTACATACCTCCTACAGCTCAGGAGTATGTATGTCTATCCCTTCCGTCAACTGTCTGCATATGTTTTGCATCATCCTGCACAAAGCAAGTTCTGCATCCAGGTAGGCGTTCACCTCAGGAACCCGCCGAAGCTCGGCGGACTCCCTTGCCAGAAGCTCTGCCACATGAAACAGATTTTCTTTTCCCGCCTCGTTCTGAAGCTTGAAATTATTGGCGCGGAACTGATCCACTCTCTCCCTGAGCTCCGGGTTGCTTCCAATAATTTCTTCCTGTTTTTTATACTCCTTATAGGTGTCGCTTTTCTTGATCACCGATATAAGAAGCTGTATATTTTTGTTAATAAGATTCATCCTATGCCTCCATAATGATCGGCAGGATCATTGGGCTCCTCTTCGTCCGTTTCCATACGTAGTCACTTAAGGCATCCTTCACTACATTTTTTATTTTGCCCCAGTCTGTGATGTTGCGGTCCAGACAGGAATCCAGTGCTTCCTCCACAACCTCTCTCGCATGGTCCATCAGATCTTCCGACTCTCTTACATAGACAAAACCTCTCGACACAATATCCGGTCCTGCCAGAACTACATTGCTGTGGTGTTCCAAAGTCATAACCACGATCATAATGCCGTCCTCTGCCAAGTGCTGGCGGTCACGCAGAACAATATTGCCTACGTCTCCTACGCCAAGGCCGTCTACCAGGATCGCTCCAGTGTGAACGGAACCGGTAATCTCCGCGCTCTGCTGATCCATCTCCAGAACGTTTCCAGATGACAGGATAAAGATATTTTCCTTCGGGATTCCCAGATCTTCTGCGATGTGCTTCTGGGCTGTCAGGTGGCGGTACTCTCCGTGTACAGGCACAGAATATTTCGGACGTACCAAGGAATAGATCAGCTTGATCTCTTCCTGGCAGGCATGTCCCGACACATGCACATCCTGGAAAATAACCTTTGCCCCTTTCATGGAAAGTTCATTGATCACCTTGGAAACCGCTTTTTCATTTCCCGGAATAGGATTGGAGCTGAAGATTATCGTGTCATTTGGTTTTATAGTAATCTTTTTATGGATATTCGCTGCCATCCTTGACAGAGCTGCCATGGATTCTCCCTGGCTTCCTGTAGTGATCAGCACCATCTTTTCATCCGGATAATTCTTTACCTGGTCGATTTCCACCAGGGTATTTTCTGGAATCCGAAGATATCCCAGTTCAGATGCAGTGCTGATGACATTTACCATGCTTCTGCCTTCTACGGCTACTTTCCTGCCGAAACGGTAGGCTGTATTAATGATCTGCTGCACCCTGTCCACATTAGATGCAAAGGTGGCAATAATAATCCGGTTATTTCTGTATTCATTAAACAGATTATCGAACACTTTTCCCACAGTGCGCTCGGACATGGTAAAGCCCGGCCGCTCCGCATTGGTACTGTCGCACATCAGGGCAAGCACGCCTTTTTTTCCAATCTCAGCAAAACGCTGCAGGTCGATCGCGTCTCCAAACACTGGTGTGTAGTCTACCTTAAAGTCCCCTGTATGAACCACGATTCCTGCCGGGGAATAGATAGCCAGAGCTGATGCATCCTGGATACTGTGATTTGTCTTAATAAATTCAATGGAAAATTCTCCCAGATTGATCACCTGGCCATGTCTTACTTCCTTAAGTTTCGTGCTGCGTACCAGATTATGCTCTTTCAGCTTATTTGCGATCAGTCCCAAAGTCAGTTTTGTGGAATAAATCGGAACGTTGACCTCCTTAAGAACATAGGGCAGCGCACCGATATGGTCCTCATGTCCATGCGTGATCACAAAACCTTTTACCTTAGAGATATTTTCTTTTAAGTAGGTGACATCCGGTATTACCAGATCGATCCCCAGCATGTCATCCTCTGGAAAAGATAAACCACAGTCTACTACAACTATACTATCTCCGTACTCAAAAGCTGTAATATTCAATCCTATCTGTTCCAGACCCCCTAAAGGAATGACTTTAAGTTTAGATGCGACCTTGCGTCCCCGCCTGCCCACAGGCTTCACAGTGGGAAGCAATGGCTGTTTGCTGTTGTTTTTTTCGTTTCTTTTTCCGTTATTGTTTTGTCTTTGTTGTCTGTATCTATTATTTTTCTGCCTTGTTACCTGTTTTCTCGTGCCGCCTTCATTATTTCCTTTTCTATAATAATTTTCATTGTTTTCGTTTTTCAATAAATTGCACCTCCAAATTTTCCGTATTTGTGCGCAATTTTCCTATTCATCCTTCAATTTTTATGCATACGAAACACACCTGTATTACAAAATCCTTATAATACATCAAAACACCTTTATTATTTACGCTCTTCATACAAATAGAATTCTGATCACTCACCGGATAAATAGAAAAAATCCCGCCGTTCTCGTCTTACATTTCTAAATTTACATCTTCCATCATCTGCTCGAAGACCTTAAAAACAGCCTGAAGCTCTTCCTCATCTTCTACCATCTCGTAACATGCTTCCAGGCTGGTATCTTCCGACACGTCCTTTAAAATATAAGCGTTCGCTTCCTCATCTTCAGAATCAGACACCAGTAAATAAGAGGTTCCCTGGATCCTTGTCTGTTCTTCTACAAAAAACTCTGTAACCGTTCCGTCTTCTGACTGAAATTTGATTTTTTCCATGGTGTTCTTCCTTATCTCGCTGACAGGGAATCCAGATATCCCTGCAAAATAAAAACCGCTGCCAGTTCGTCCAGGTATTGTTTACGGTTCTCCCGGCGCACCCCGGCTTCCATTAAGGTACGTTCAGCTTCCACGGTGGTCAGCCTTTCGTCCCACATCACAACAGGCAGACCCGTCCGCTTTTCAAGCATTTCTTTAAATTCCAGTGCTTTTTGCGCCCGTTCGCCTATTGTATTATTCATGTTCTTCGGATATCCCACTACGATACGCTCCGCCTGATATTCCGAAACAAGTGCTTCTATGCGTGCCAGCGTCTGGCGAAGTTTATTCTCCTGCTTACGCCAGATCGTCTCAAGTCCCTGCGCGGTCAGCCCTAAGGGGTCACTTACCGCCACGCCCACAGTTTTCGATCCGTAATCTAATCCTAAAATACGCATATTCAGCGTTCCCAGGATTTATTCTTAATATACTCGTTTAAAAGCTCTTCCACCAGTTCATCACGCTCTACCTTCATGATCATACTTCTGGCGCCTTTATGGCTGGTGATGTAGGTAGGATCTCCTGACATAATGTATCCTACGATCTGATTTACCGGATTATAGCCTTTTTCATCCATAGCATTATAGACCAGGTCCAGAACTTCCTTTACGTCAAGTTCCTGTTCCGGCTTTGTCCTAAAATATTGTGTATTTCCCAGATTATTCTCTGCCATTTTCTCTCACGTCCTTACTTTTATTTCTACTCTATTTTAATATACTTCTATATAAAATACAATGAAAACTTTTTCGGCTGCCCAAATGTCAACGGGCCTCCAGGGTCCCATGCAGAAGATGATTTTCCAAAAATCCGTCCGCTGTGACAGTTATAAGATCATTTACCTGACAGCCAGTCTGAGCCTCTACTGCTGTTTTAACATATTCCCGGCTGTGCCCTACAAGATAAACCTTTCCATCTATGACAATTTCCTCTTCTAAAAGTATATCCAGTTTTTTTCCAATTATGGCTTCCTCGTATGCGCGGGAGCGTTTTTCATTCAGCAGGAGCATCTTTTCACTGCGCTTTCCCTTGACAGCCTCCGGGATCTGTCCCTCCATGGAAGCCGCCTTGGTGCCCTGTCTTCTGGAATATTTAAAAATGTGTGTCTCATAAAAATGGATTCCTTCTACAAAGTCATAAGACTCTTCAAAATCCTCTTCCGTCTCCATGGGAAATCCTACAATCACATCTGTGGTCAGCGCCGGATTTTCATAATATTTCCGCAAAAGCGCACATTTCTGTGCATATTCGCTGCTGCGGTAACGGCGGTTCATCCGCTCAAGGGTATTGTCACAGCCGCTTTGCAGGGACAGATGGAAATGGGGGCACACTTTCTCAAGGGAGGAGATTCCTTCTGCAAACTCTTCCGTTATGATTCCCGGTTCCAAAGAGCCCAGACGGATCCTCTTAATTCCCTCTACCTTATGAACTTCCCGGATCAGATCCAGAAGATCCGCTTTCTCCTCCCCGGCAAGATCCACCCCATAGGAACTTAGATGGATACCGGTCAGGACCACCTCTTTATATCCTTTCTCTGCAAGCTCCCTCACCTCTTTAAGAATGTGTTCCAGCCTGCGGCTTCTCACTCTTCCTCTGGCATAGGGTATGATACAGTATGTGCAGAACTGGTTGCATCCGTCCTGTACTTTAATATAAGCTCTTACATGCTCTGCAGTAGAGTGAATTTTCAAATCCTCATATTCCTTTGTCTGATTGATCTTAATAACATGCGCTTTTTTTACATGTTCTTTTTCGTACTCTTCAAGGGCCTCCACAATGTTTTTCTTCTGGTTATTTCCCAGAATCAGATCCACGGCCCCGTCTTCGTTAAGTTTATTTGTATCGGTCTGGGCATAGCATCCGGTAGCTACTACAATAGCGTCCGGATTCATCTTTTTCGCCTTATGAAGCATCTGACGCGACTTTCTGTCTGCTATGTTTGTGACCGTACAGGTATTGATCAGATAAATATCCGCTCCCGGTTCAAAGGGAACGATCTCATATCCTGCTTCTTTCAGAAGCTCCAGCATGGCATCCGCCTCATAAGCGTTCACCTTGCACCCCAGATTATGAAGGGCTACTTTTTTTCTCATACTCTACCTCTTCGTATAATTTTTATACATTTTAACTAATTCTTTTGCTAATTTTTAACTCTTTTCACCTTGACTTTTAATAGTGTGGCGGGTAAGATGAAAGTTGTAAGATAACAGCAGCGTTACTGTTGTACCGCTGTGATACTAATTCTTTTAAGGGAGGTTCTCACAATGAAAACAGCAAAAATCTCACTGAACTCTATTGATAAAGTGAAAGCATTTGTAAACGAAATCAGCAAATTCGACTGCGACTTTGACCTTGTATCCGGAAGATACGTAATTGATGCAAAATCTATTATGGGCATCTTCAGTCTGGATTTATCCAAGCCAATCGATCTGAATATCCATGCAGACGGCGCTGCACTGGATGACGTAATGGCTGTTGTATCCAAATATGTGACCGAATAATTTTTTTCATAATCATAATCGGAACAGAGGAACCCATGGTTCCTCTGTTTTTTTCTTTCCGCCTAAAAGCGCTCCCTTTTTTCTTAGCTTACAGTTATTTTTACTCCACGTCCAGGATTTCTGCTGTACGGATTGCCTCTTCCATAAGCTGGTCTATTTTTTCTACGAGTTTTCCTTCTGAGCGGTGGATCACATTTAAATTTGGCTTTGTTACCGGATGCTTTGCCACAAAGATCGTGCAGCAATCTTCATAAGGCTGGATTGAAGTGTCAAAAGTATCTATTTTTCTGGAAATTTCTACAATTTCCTGTTTATCGAACCCGATAACCGGACGGTAAACCGGTATGGTACAAACCTCATTGGTAGCCGCAAGGCTCTGCATAGTCTGGCTTGCCACCTGGCCAATACTCTCTCCTGTGATCAGTCCCAGACAGTTATCCCGTTTTGCGAAATATTCTGCAATGCGCATCATATAACGGCGCATGATGATCGTCAGCTCTTCATGGGGACACTGATCGTAAATATAAAGCTGAATGTCTGTAAAGTTTACCACATGCAGACGGATCGGTCCACTGTATCTTGCCACCAGCTTTGCCAGATCCACCACCTTTTGCTTTGCACGCTCACTGGTGTAAGGGGGCGCATGGAAGTATACCGCTTCAATCTTTACCCCTCTCTTTGCGATCATGTACCCGGCCACAGGACTGTCGATCCCCCCGGAGAGAAGAAGCATTGCCTTTCCATTGGTTCCTACAGGCATGCCTCCAGGACCTGGAATGGTCTCCGAATATACGTAGATTTTTTCTCTGATCTCCACAGACAAAGTAAGAGCGGGGGCATGTACATCCACGGATGCCTTTGGAAACTCATCCAGGATCTTTCCGCCCAACTGTGCGCTCACTTCCATAGAAGTCATAGGATAAGATTTTCTGGCTCTTCTTGTATATACTTTAAAAGTGCCGTTATACTCTGGATACCGCTCTTTCATATAGGAAACTACATCCAGGGCCATCTGTTCGAACCCTTTGTCCTCATAAATAACCACTGGGCAGATTCCCACAATGCCGAATACCTTCTGCAAAGCTTCCACTGCCTCGTCAAAATCATACCTTTCCGGACAGAAGACATAAACTCTGCCCTGCTCCTTGGTAACTTTAAATTCTCCCTCCACTTTGGAGAGGGCGATCTTCATCTGCTTTACCAGGGCGTCCTCAAAAAGATATCTATTTTTTCCCTTGATGGCGATTTCTGCATACTTGATCAAAAAAGCATGGAATATCATAATTTTTCTCCTTTATCTGTTAATGGCGGGAATACCGTCGAAGCATGGGGACCACTTCCCCCAGCACTTTCAGGCAGTAATCCACCTCTTCCAATGTGTTCTCTTCCGAAAAGCTGATGCGCAGGGTACTTTCTATCTGCTCTGGGGATATTCCCATGGCGGTAAGCGTACCGCTTGCTTTTCTTTTATGACTGGAGCAGGCACTTCCTGCGGAAACATAAATTCCCCGTTCCTCTAAAGTATGAAGGAGTACCTCGCTGCGGATTCCCATAAAGCTTACGCTTAAAATATGGGGCGCGCCTTCTCTTAGTTCCATTCCGTTAATCTTTACATTCTCCATAGCTGCAAGGCCCTGCGCCATATGTTCCTTCAGCTCATAAAGGTGCTGCACCTTGTCTTCAAAATTCCGGTAAATTTCCATGGCTGCAGCGCCAAGTCCTGCGATTCCAGGGACATTGTCCGTACCGGAACGCATTCCGCCCTGCTGTCCGCCGCCTAAAATAAGCGGCTGCACCTTTGCCTTTTCATTAATATATAAGAATCCAACTCCCTTAGGTCCATGGAACTTATGGGCGCTCACACTTAAAAGATCGATCCCGCATCTTTTCGGATGTATCCTGTATTTTCCAAATGCCTGGATGGCATCTACATGGTAAAGGGCATGGGGACAGTTTTCATGGACAAGAGCTCCGATCTTTTCCACGGGCATGACCGCTCCCACTTCGTTGTTCACAAACATTGTGGATACCAGGATCGTATCCTCCCTAAGAGCCTCCAAAAGGGCTTCCAGGTTTACCACACCCTGTTCATCCACTGGAACCACCGTAACTTCAAAGCCAGCTTCCTTAAGGAATTCTGCCGGCTGTCCCACTGCCGCATGTTCCACAGCCGTAGTGACGATATGATTCCCCATTCTTTTATTTGCCATGGCGCCTCCAATGAGAGCCAGATTATTGGATTCGGTTCCTCCTGAGGTAAACAGGATTTCCTTTTCTTTTACTTTTAAAAGATTGGCAAGGATCTGGGCGGCAGCCCTCACATACCGTTCTGCCTCCACCCCCTTTTGATGCATGGCGGAAGGATTTCCGAAATCCTCCATCATGGTCTTTACTACAATATCCTTTACTGATTCATAGCATCGGGTCGTAGCAGAATTATCAAAATATGCTTCCATAATTTTCCTCCAAAACTGCCGTTCCTCTCTTTTCCATGTACAAAAGGAAACGACATGCTAAATAAAATCCAGCTAAAAGCCGCTGTCTCTTTTACACATCTCTTTCCAGATGAAACATCAAAACTGATAAAATCGCCAGACCTGCTGTCTCTGTGCGCAGGATCCTTTTTCCTAAGGTAATGGGTCTGGCGCCGGCTTCTTTTGCCTTCTCTATCTCTTCCGGCTCGAAACCGCCCTCCGGTCCAATGAAAATCCCGATACTTTTGCCCGGGGCAATCCCTGCAAGTATTTTCTTAGTCTCTCCCATCCCCTTGGCGAGTTCATAGGGGATCAGGCAGATATCCATCTCTTTTCCATAGGACAGCGCCTCAGAAAAACTCATCACCGGATGCACTTTAGGAACCAGCATCCTTCTGGACTGCTTTGCCGCACTTTTCGCAATTTCCTGCCAGCGCGCCGTCTTTTTTTCAGCCTTCTTCCTGTCGAGCTTTACCACACATCGCCTGGTTTCTACCGGTATGATCTCAGCCGCTCCAAGCTCGCAGGCCTTCTGAATGATCAGCTCCATCTTGTCGCCTTTTGGAAGCCCCTGAAAAAGACAGATCTTTCCCGGAAGCTCATAGTCCGTTTCCTGTACATACAGGATCTCAAGCACCACCTCTTCCCGTTCCAGGGTTTTAATTTTACAGTGGTACTCTTTATTCGCTCCGTCGCTGACCCAGATTTCCTCTCCCGGTTTCATTCGCAGCACGTTTTTTACATGATTTACGTCCCCGCCTGTAATGGAGATACGGTTGGCCTCCTCATAGATCTGGCAGGGTTCCACAAATAAACGCTGCATTTCTCAGTCCTTTCTGGCAGTCACGCAGACCCATTCCCCCTGCCGCGTCACTTCCACAAGGGTAAGGCCGGCTTTTTTTACCGCCTCACATACTACCTCTTCTTTTACATCTAAAATTCCGGAAGTAATATAATAACCGCCTTTTTTCATCTGGTTTACGACCACAGGTGTCAAAGGAACCAGCACGTCAGCCAGGATATTAGCTGCAACAATGTCATAGGCTTCATATCCCACCTGATCCTGTACCGTCTTATCGTCAATGATATTGCCGATCATCATTTGGAATTTCTCATCCGGAATGTCATTTGCCTCTTTATTTTCTGCCACAGCAGAAACTGCACAGGGATCCAGATCCGTTCCTGTCACATGTTCCGCTCCCAGCTTTAATGCCACGATTCCAAGGATACCGCTTCCGGTTCCCACATCAAGGAGAACCGTGTCTTTTTTCACATACTTTTTCAACTGACGGATCACAAGCTGTGTGGTCTCATGCATTCCTGTCCCGAAGGCAGTTCCCGGGTCGATATGAAGGATCATCTTATCCTTGTCCTCGTTTTTCACTTCCTCCCAGGAAGGTACGATCAGGATATCGTCCACGTAAAACTGGTGGAAATATTCTTTCCAGTTATTGATCCAGTCCTTATCTTCCGTCTGGGATTCCTGGATGGCAGCCTCCCCAATATCCATAAATCCTTTCAATTCATCCAAAGCTTCCCTTACCCTGGCAAGGACTGCTTCCTTATCTTCATCCTCTTCCAGATAAAAATTCAGATAGGCGATGCCGTCATCTTCCGGTCCTTCCGGCATGATATCCACGAACATCTGCGCTTTATCTTCCTCTGAAAGAGGTTTCTTATCCTGAATCTCCACGCCTTCAATTCCCACCTCTGCAAGGGTGCAGATCACTATGTCCTCAGCTTCCGTCTTAGTTTTTAAGGTAAAACGATTCCATTTCATAAACTGCTATCTCCTAACTATTTAATATCAGACAAATAAAGTTACAATAGGGATAATGACAAGGGACATCACGGTGCTTAAAATAATCCCCTTTGACAGTACCGTTCCGTCTCCTCCTACTTCTTCCACACGCATCAGCGGAAGATTTGCCACGGGAACAGACGCCATCAAAATGACCACCCCGTACACTACCTCATCCTTAATGAAGAGTCTTACCAAAAAGCTGATCGCCACAGGAATCACAAGGAAGCGAAGAAGAATAAACGGATACAGCTTTTTCTCTGTAAAGATGGATTTCAGATCCGTTCTTGCCAGGGAGATTCCGATAACCACCATTGCCAGGAAGGTGGTGGTATTTGCCATATAGTCGATGGTGCTGGTGAGGACTTCCGGAAGACGAATCTGGAATATAAAAATAACAATGGTTAAAACAATGGATAAATTTCCTACATTCAGGAAATTTTTTAAAGAGAAGGAATTCTTCCCTCCGTCTGCCAGCCATATCCCGTATGTATAAAAGAAAAAATTAAAGTATGCATTAAAAACTGCTACATATATTACCGCATGATCGCCGAACACAGCGGAAACCAAAGGAATCCCTATGAATCCCGTATTGCCGAACAGACACATAAGCGCATAATGGTTTTTCCATTTTTCTTCCACCTTAAGGATCTTAGGAATGACCCAGGATGCCAGAAACAATACTGCGTACAGGATCGCACCGCCTGCTACCGCATACAAAAGTTTATCGTAAGTGATGGAAGAATCATGGTCAAAAGCACTTCTGATAAGAAGCGCCGGATTGCAGACATTTACCACAAGCGCCGAAATTCCCTTGGCAATACTGTCCTGCACGATTCCCTTTTTATAAACAAAATATCCCGTCATGATCAGCAGAAAGATGATAATCATCTGCTGCAATACAACTCCTGCGCTCATATGTCCTCCTTTGCATGCAATGTGCAGATTTAAGCCTTACAACAGACCACTATTCCTTAATATACACGAATGGACAAAAAAAGAAAAGAGGGTTCTCCCTCTTTTCCTAAAAAATATAGTAAAATATAGTGAAAATCATTCCTCAAAGGTTTCTTTCAGCTTATCCATAAAGCTTTTTTTCTTCTTTTCCGGCTTTTCTTCTGTATCTTTTTTATTATATGGTCTGTTTCCACATGCTGCATCGAAGCGGCGCAGAGCATCCTTTGCCTCTTCGTTCAGATTCGTAGGTACCTGAACGACCAGGGTCACATAATGATCGCCGCGGATGTTTTTATTGCGCAAAGACGGAACCCCCTTACCTTTTAAGCGGATTCTTGTATCTGTCTGTGTGCCGGGCTTAACTTCGTAAGAAATCTCCCCGTCCACTGTATTGATGCGTACCTCCCCGCCTAATGCCGCCTGGGCATAGGTGATCGGGGCAGTGGAAAATATATTCATATCCTGTCTCTGGAAAATAGGATGACGGGCTACGTTCACTTCTACCAGAAGATCTCCTCTTGGTCCTCCGTTCGTACCCGGTTCTCCTTTATCACGGATACGAATGCTCTGTCCATTATCAATACCAGCAGGTACGGATACCTGGATTTTCTTTCTGGCAGATGTATATCCGGTTCCCCGGCATGAGGTACATTTTTCTTTGATCACTTTTCCGGTTCCATGACACTCCGGACAGGTCTGTACATTACGCACCATACCGAACATGGACTGCTGTGTATAAACGATCTGTCCTTCACCGTTACATTTCGGACAGGTGACAGGCTGCGTACCTGGTTTTGCGCCGGTTCCATGACATTGGGTACATTCATCCTTTAATACGATCTCCAGTTCTTTGTCGCAGCCAAATACAGCCTCTTCAAAGGTAATATTGATACGCGCCCGAAGGTTCGCCCCTTTCATGGGACCGTTGTTGGCACGTCTTCTGCCGCCGCCAAATAAATCGCCAAAAATATCGCCGAAGATATCGCTCATATCTGCGCCGCTGAAGTCGAAACCGCCGAAGCCGCCGGCACCGCCGCCGCCATTTTCGAAAGCCGCATGACCGAACTGGTCGTACTGCCTTCTCTTATCCGGATCGCTTAAAACAGTATATGCTTCTGTAGCTTCTTTAAATTTCGCTTCTGCATCTTTATCACCCGGATTTACATCCGGGTGATATTTTTTGGCTAATTTACGATATGCACTTTTTAGTTCCGATTCTCCGGCGTTTTTTGAAACACCCAAGACCTCGTAATAATCTCTCTTATCAGCCATGATTATCCATTCCTATTAGACTTCTTTATAATCAGCGTCTACCACGTCATCGCCATAGCCAGCTTCATTTCCGCCCTGGGAAGACGCGCCGCCCATGTTTCCTGGGTTCGGGCCTGCCTGGCCGCCCTGTGTCTGCTCATACATCTTGGAGAAGAGCTTCTGAGCGCTTTCCATCATCTTTTCCTGTGCTGCTTTAATATCAGCTACCTGTGCGTCTGTCATGCTCTCTACGTTTGCTGTCTGGGAAAGAAGATCCTTTAATGCATTTAAGTCTGCCTCTACAGCCGCCTTATCATTTGCATCCAGCTTATCTCCAGCTTCTTTCAATGCGTTCTCTACCTGGAATACCATGGAGTCTGCATTGTTTCTTGTATCGATCGCTTCTTTACGCTTCTTATCCTGTGCTTCAAATTCAGCAGCTTCTTTTACAGCCTTGTCGATTTCTGCATCAGACATGTTAGATCCTGCTGTAATAGTGATGTGCTGCTCTTTTCCAGTTCCCAGATCCTTTGCGGAAACATTTACAATACCGTTTGCATCGATATCAAAGGTTACTTCGATCTGCGGAACACCACGGCGTGCTGGCGGGATTCCATCCAGACGGAACTGGCCTAAGGATTTATTATCTCTTGCGAACTGACGCTCACCCTGTACTACGTTAATATCTACGGCTGTCTGGTTATCTGCCGCTGTAGAGAAGATCTGGCTCTTCTTTGTAGGAATTGTAGTATTTCTTTCGATGAGACGGGTAGCGATTCCGCCCATAGTCTCAATGGACAATGACAGTGGTGTAACATCCAGAAGAAGGATATCCCCTGCGCCTGCATCGCCTGCTAATTTACCGCCCTGTACGGATGCACCAAGTGCTACACACTCATCCGGGTTCAGAGATTTGCTCGGCTCTTTTCCTGTAAGCTGTTTTACCTTATCCTGTACTGCCGGGATACGTGTAGAACCACCTACCAGAAGTACCTGGCCAAGATCTGCTGCTGTGATGCCGGCATCAGACAGTGCACGGCGAACCGGTTCTGCTGTCTTTTCTACCAGATCATGTGTCAGTT
>CALIZJ010000126.1 GCA_938028845.1 uncultured Blautia sp. | reverse complement strand
GATTTGTGGAATGATAATATAAGGAAATATGATTTTAGGCATTGCGAAAAAAAATTATTTATTATAATATATAAAAGGATATTTATGTCTATTTAAAGGCTAATGATTCAGCGCAGAACCAAAAAACAGACCAGGAGACACAGAAAATGAACAAAGTAATGGAAAAGTGGGACGAAATTTTAAAAATAGTGAAAACGGAACACGATTTGTCTGATGTTTCCTTTAACACCTGGCTAAAACCTCTGAAGGTTTACAAGGTGGAAGGAAATGTAGTGACCATCCTTGTTCCATCCGAACAGGTAGGATTAAATTATATCAGTAAAAAATATAAGCTTCCTCTTCAGGTTACCATCAGTGAAGTTACCGGAATGGATGACTGTGAAATCCGTTTTATACTTCCTGAAGAAGCGGAGGTGAATGAAAAAGCTTCCTATAATAAGCTTTCCCAGGATGTGCGCTGCGAAGAAGCACACCTAAATCCAAAATATACTTTTGATACGTTTATTGTAGGCAGCAATAATAAATTTGCTCAGGCGGCTGCACTTGCAGTAGCCGAATCTCCCGGGGATACCTATAATCCTCTTTTTATCTATGGAGGAGCAGGTCTGGGAAAAACTCACCTGATGCATTCTATCGCCCACTTTATCATTGAACATAATAAGGACAGTAAGGTACTCTATGTTACCAGCGAAGAATTTACTAATGAGCTGATCGATACCATACGAAACGGAAATAATACAGCAATGACGAAATTCCGTGAAAAATATAGAAATATTGATGTTCTCCTGGTTGACGATATACAGTTTATTATAGGAAAGGAATCTACACAGGAAGAATTTTTCCACACCTTTAACAGCCTGCATACAGCGAAAAAACAGATCATTATTTCATCAGATAAACCGCCTAAGGATATGGAAATCTTAGAAGAACGCTTCCGTTCAAGATTCGAATGGGGTCTTATCGCCGATATCACCCTTCCTGACTATGAGACACGTATGGCCATCCTTCATAAAAAAGAAGAACTGGACGGATACAATATTAATGAAGATGTCATTCAGTACATAGCCAATAATATTAAATCCAATATCCGTGAACTGGAGGGCGCTTTTAATAAGGTAATGGCTTTTGCCAAACTTGAACAAAGAGAAGTAACCCTGCAGCTTGCCGAACAAGCTCTGCGGGATATCATTTCTCCAGATGAAAAGAAGATCATTACACCAGAATACATTATCTCCGTAGTAGCGGAACATTTTAATCTTACCCCCGGAGATCTCTCAGGTAATAAGCGAAATTCCAAGGTTGTCGTTCCACGCCAGATCGCAATGTACCTGTGCAGAGATATTATCGATACTTCTTTAAAAATGATCGGAAAAGTATTAGGAAACCGAGACCATACAACCGTTATGCACGGTATCGAAAAAATAGAAAAAGAGCTGGAAACGGATAATAACCTGAAAAATACGGTGGATATCTTAAAGAAAAAAATTAATCCACAAGGTTAACATTAATTTTCCACATAACCGGTGTATAAGTAAAATTTTTATGTGCATGAATGTGCATAACTTTTTTTCATTTTTTTTATTTTTACTTTTACACAGGTTATTCACATGGTTAAAGGAGGACTTTACACGAAGTTATCCAATCCAAAAATCCAGTAACCACAAGGCATGGGGAAGTTTTTCACATATTCACATCCCCTACGGCGGCTACGACGGATTCCTTTATAATTATATTTTATAAAAAACGCACTTTATCCAAGAAGGGAGTTATACACATTATGAAAATCATCTGCTCCAAAAACAGCCTGCTGAAGAGCGTCAATATATCACTAAAAGCTGTTCCATCAAAAACAACAATGCCAATCCTTGAATGTATCCTTATGGATGCAACTACAAATCAGATAAAATTTACTACTAATGATATGGAATTAGGTATCGAAACCATTGTTGACGGACGCATTGAAGAAAAAGGAATGATTGCTTTAGACGCAAAGATATTTTATGAGATCATAAGAAGACTTCCTGATAATGATGTCACTATAAAAACCGATGAAAATTATACTGCAACCATTACCTGTGAAAAAGCGAAGTTTAATATTCCTGGAAAATCAGGGGAAGACTTTGCTTATCTTCCTATCATTGAGAGAGAAGAGGCTCTTACTATTTCTCAATTTACATTAAAGGAAATGATTCGTCAGACAATATTCTCAATTGCAGTGAACGAAAACAACAAATTAATGACCGGTGAGCTGTTTGAAATCAAGGATAATTATCTGAAAATAGTTTCCCTTGATGGACACCGTATTGCGATCCGCCGTATGCAGCTAAAAAGAAACTATTCTGATAGAAAGATTGTCGTTCCAGGAAAGACACTCAGTGAAATCAGTAAGATTCTTTCCGGGGAAATTGATGACCAGGTAAGTATTTATTTCACGAAAAATCATATTCTGTTTGAGTTCGACCAGACAATGGTGGTATCCCGTCTGATCGAAGGAGAGTATTTCCGTATTGATCAGATGCTTTCCAGCGATTACGAGACAAAACTTTCTATTAACAAAAAAGAATTTTTAGATTGTATTGACCGTGCAACACTTCTTGTAAGAGAAGGAGATAAAAGACCGATTATAATTAATATTACGGATAATAAGATGGAATTAAAAATAGATTCTGCTATGGGATCTATGAATGAAGATATTGATATCACAAAAGATGGAAAAGATATTATTATTGGTTTTAATCCTAAATTTTTGATCGATGCCTTAAGAGTTATTGACGATGAAACCATAAATATTTATCTGGTGAATCCAAAGGCTCCATGTTTTATAAGAGATGACGAAGAAAATTATACGTATCTGATTCTTCCTGTAAATATCAGCCAGAACCAGAGATGAAACAGTGTTACATGTCACAAGTTGACCAGTAACGAGATAGGAGAAGAAAACCTTGGAAATAAAATTAAAAGATGAATTTATAAAACTTGGTCAGGCTTTAAAGCTTGCCGGAGTGGTGGAAGACGGAGTAGAAGCAAAATATGTCATCCAGGATGGACTTGTAAAAGTAAATGGTGAAGTGGACACCAGACGGGGAAGAAAGGTTTATAATGGAGATGTGATCACATTTCGCGGAGAGGACATAAAGGTAACAGGTTGATTTATGTATATAGAATCTATCCAATTAAAAAATTTCAGAAATTATGAAAATATAAAGATAGATTTTCATAAAGGGACAAACATTTTCTACGGGGACAATGCACAGGGAAAAACGAATATCTTAGAGGCTGCTTATCTTTGCGGAACAACGAAATCCCACAGAGGAAGCAAGGACAAAGAGATGATTCGCTTTGACCAGGAGGAAGCCCATATCCGTATGAATGTGGTGAAAGACAGTCTTTCTTATAAGATTGATATGCATCTGAAAAAAAATAAATCCAAAGGAATTGCCATAAATGGTATTCCCATTAAAAAAGCAAAGGAATTATTTGGGATTGTCAATCTTGTATTTTTTTCTCCGGAAGATTTAAATATCATAAAAAATGGTCCGGGAGAAAGACGGCGTTTTATGGATCTGGAGCTATGCCAGTTAGACCCTTTATATCTTACAGACCTGGCAAGCTATAACCATATTGTAAATCAGAGAAACAAACTTCTTCGGGATTTGTATCAGTCTCCGTCCTTAAGGGATACTTTAGATGTGTGGGATCTGCAGATGATCCAATACGGAAAAAAAATTATTGAGAAGCGGGAAACGTTTGTAAAGGAATTAAATGAAGTTATCCGCGACATACACAAAAATCTTACCGGAGGGGCAGAAGACATTCAGATTGTTTATGAGCCCAGTGTCATGGCAGCAGAATATTATGATGCCATTGAAAAAAATAAGGAACGGGATATCCGTATGAAGATGACAGGGACCGGTCCTCACAGAGACGATCTGTGTGTGTCCGTAAATGGGATAGATATCCGTAAGTATGGTTCCCAGGGGCAGCAGAGAACTTCCGCTTTGTCTTTAAAACTGTCGGAAATTTATCTGGTAAAGAAGAGGATAAAGGATACACCGGTACTTCTTTTAGATGATGTTATGTCTGAGCTGGACAGCAACAGGCAGACATATCTTTTGGACAGTATTGACCATATACAGACATTAGTTACCTGTACCGGACTTGATGATTTTATCAGCCACCAGTTTCATATCAATAAAGTGTTTCAGGTGGTAAATGGAGAAATTTATACTCCATATAAAAATTAATATTCTTGTCAAGGACAGGCACACTATGTTAAACTATTTTTAATTATGGAAAGTTGGTGAATGCATTGGATAAAGAGGAATTTCGCATTAAACTGGAAGAAATCAACCATTTGGTAGAGCAGCAAAATTATAAAGGCGCAATGGATATCGTAGACAGCATCGACTGGAGAAGGGTGAAAAATGTCCGCACTCTTTGCGTGGTAGGTGAAATATATGCAGCAAATAAGCGTTATGAAGACAGTAAAGAAATTTTTCTCCTGGCATACCACAGAGCACCTATAGGAAAAAATATCCTGTATCGTCTGATTGAAGTTTCCCTGAAAATGGGAGATATCGATGAGGCTATGGAATTTTATGAAGAATTTCTTGAGGTGGCGCCTAACGATAATACACAATATATCCTAAAGTATAAGATCTATAAAGCAAGAAGGGCTTCCCTGAATGAGCAGATCCAGATACTGGAGGAATATAAAGAAAAAGAATTTACCGAACGCTGGTCCTATGAACTTGCGAAGCTTTACTATAAGGCGGGCGATAAAGAAAAATGTCTGGATCTGTGTAATGAGATCGTACTTTGGTTTAATGAAGGAAAGTATGTAATGAAAGCTCTGGATCTGAAGCTTCGCATGGGAGCTTTGACCGGAGCGGAAAAGGAAAAGTATGAACAGCAGTTTATACCAAAACTGATCACACCTGAAGAGGCCAAAGCATTAAAGGAAAACGGCTCAGAGGAAGTAGAAGAGGACGGAAAAGCAGCCAAAAGTGAAGAGGATGCGCCTGTTATTGAAAGCATCCGTATGAATGAAAGAGATATTAATAACGCAGAGAGTATCCAGGAAAAGATATCCAAGGGAATCCGTGACATTTTCGGAGGTTCCAGACGGGAAGGAAAAGAAGAAGATCTGGAAGAGGATATTCCGGAAGAAGATATTCAGGAAGAAATGATCAAGGATGTTTCTTCCAGAGAAGAATTTGTAAATGTGCCTGATCTTGAACCGGAAGGTATGAAAAACAGAGCTTTTGAGGAAAGCGCGGCAGCCGCTGAACCGGTTTATGAGAAAGAAGAAAAGAAACCGGATTTTTCAAATACTATGAGAATGCCGGAGTTAAACATTCCGGATTCCATGAAAAATATGAATGTAAATGCAACCGCTCCTGTTATAGATTCGCCGGTACCGAATACAATATCCGGAAATCCATCGGAAATTGCAGATGAGGATTTTGATTTTAATCTGGAAGATACGATTCTTGCGGCGGCAAGTGCACAGGGAATAGAAATTCCTAAAGAGACACAGGTACAGCCGAGAAAAGAAGAACCTGTAAAAGAAAAGACTCTGGAAAAAACAGAAGAAGAGGCTCCTTTTAAAAACCCAGTTGAGGATGAGGAAGACGAAATTCTTTCAGAAGAGGATCTGCAGCAGGCAGAGGCTGAATTTTTAAATGGTCCTATGCCGAAAAAAGAGAAGAAGTCCTATGAGATTCCTTCTTTGGAGCCGGAAGAATTTATTTCCGGAGAAATTACATCCAATGACTTGGACGATGATTTAGAGGACGAGCTGGATGATGATTTTATAGGCAATACAGAAAAATTCTTGGAAAAATCTTCAAATACCGTTAAAAAACCGAAAGGAATGAATACAGAGGTATTTAATTTCCAGCAGGAGCTTAAAAAGGCACTTGGAGAAAAAGATGAGATTTACCCGATGCCTCCGGTAAGGGAAGAGGAAGAAGAAGCCTTTGATCCTGAGACGGAGCGGGAACTTACAGAAGAAGAACAGCTTGAGCGTTTTATCGAATCCATTCAGCCTAAGGATGAAAGAGATGTCCGGGATATTATTCCGAGAGAGAGAAAGCTTCGGGAAGAAGAAGAAAAGCTGTTTACATATTTTGTAAAAGTTCCAGGAATGAAGGAACAGCTTATAGATGCTTTGTGTGACGCGCAGATGGCTGCGGCTGATAAAACTTCCAGAACTGGAAATATCATCGTTATGGGCGGCAGAGAAACTGGAAAGACCAGACTGATTTCTGGGCTGATCCCTGCTATATGCAGCGAATTAAATATTGAGGCATCTAAAGTTGCCTATGTATTTGCGGATCAGATCAATGATAAAGATATCCCAAGTGTGATATCCAAGCTTGCCGGCGGATTTTTAGTAATAGAAAATGCAAACCAGCTTACACAGGAAACTGTAAGTCAGCTTGACAAAGCCATGGAATTCCGTACAGACGGACTGACAGTAATCCTTGAAGATGAAAAAATAGGAATGCGAAAGCTGATTGCCAGATTCCCTAAGTTTGCGAAAAAGTTTACCTCAATGATTAATATTCCGGTATTTACCAATGACGAACTTGTAAACTTCGCTAAGGTTTATACAAAGGAAAACGGATATACCATAGATCAGATGGGTATGCTTGCCCTGTATAATCTGATCAGCATTAATCAGAAAGAGGACGAACCTATGAATATAGGAGTCGTGAAAGAATTAATTGATAATGCCATTTCTAAATCTCAGGGCGGAATCCGGAAATTAAAGCGTAATTTATCTAAGAAAAATACGGACCGGGATGGATATGTAGTTTTATACGAAAAAGATTTTACCTAAAAAAATGAAAAGGAAGTAAAAAATAATGACCAGACCTTATCTTGGAAATCCTAAATATACCATTGAAGTGCTTCAAAAGTATAATTTTGTTTTTCAGAAAAGGTTTGGTCAAAATTTTTTAATAGACACCCATGTTTTAGATAAAATTATTGCCGCTTCACAGATTACAAAGGATGATTTTGTCCTGGAGATAGGACCTGGGATAGGAACTATGACCCAATATCTGGCTGAGTCTGCCAGAGAAGTGGCTGCAGTAGAGATAGACAGCGCACTGATCCCTATTCTTAAAGATACCTTAAAAGAGTGGGATAATGTAACTATCATTCACAATGATATCTTAAAGACGGATATCAAGAAGCTTGCAGAAGAAAAAAACGGAGGACGCCCTGTAAAGGTAGTTGCCAATCTGCCGTATTATATTACTACACCGATTATTATGGGATTGTTTGAAAAGAACGTTCCTGTGGATTCCATTACGATAATGGTGCAGAAGGAAGTGGCTGACAGAATGCAGGTAGGACCTGGGACAAAGGATTACGGCGCTTTATCCCTGGCTGTGCAGTATTATGCAGTTCCGCAGATTATTGCAAATGTTCCTCCAAACTGTTTTATGCCAAGACCTAAGGTGGGAAGCGCGGTGATCCGGCTTACCAGGCATAAAACTCCTCCTGTAGAGGTAAAAGATGAAAAGCTGATGTTTCGTTTGATCCGTGCATCTTTTAATCAGAGAAGGAAAACTCTGGTAAATGGTTTAAAGAATTCAGGAGAGTTAAATTTTTCAAAGGAAGAGATAGAGAAAGCCCTGGATGTGTGTGGGCTGCCTTTAAATATCAGAGGAGAGGCATTGACTCTTGAGCAGTTTGCAGATCTTGCAAATGCATTTCTTTTGAAAGAATAGAAAAAAATACTAAAAAGCATCCGGTGGCTAGTCGGATGCTTTTTAGTATTTTTCTTTGTATTTATTATTTAAAAGGAAGGAGAGTTGATTACCTTAAAAGGTAATCAACATATGAAAAAGAAAATTATAAAAATAATGTTGGCTGTATTATTTTTACAATTGTTAGTATACCTGCAAAATGTGAGGGAATCATGTTTAACTTATGAAAAATTAATGAACGAATATAAAAAGATTTATGAATGAACGACTTTTGGGCGATATATATAAAATGATTAGGTTTTATTTATACATATTTTACAGTTTTATTTTTTAGATGTGATATAATAGGCCTCGTAAATACAACAAAGGATTTTCTTATCAGTATAAAAAGTGACGAAAATTTTGAAGTTTTATGTTTAAGGAGGTTTTTATTATGATGAACATAAAAAAATTAACAGCAGTTTTATTGGCAGGGTCTCTTACCTGTATGGCACCGGCAGCAGTGTATGCTTCTGATACATCAGAAACGATTTCAGAGGATGTTTTAATGGAAAATGAAATTGATTCTCTTCTTTCAGATCCGGACAAAGCTGTAGATGTAATCTTATATGTAAAAGATCTTATTGACCAGCAGGATATTTCTGACGAAGAAATTTTAAACTTTATTGATCAGGCATCTGAGCATTTTGGAATCAGTTTCAGTGATGATGAAAAAAATTCATTGCTTAATATTATAAAAGCAGTAAAAGATATGGAAATTAATGAAGAGGAACTGAGAAGTACCGTCACAAAGGTATATGACAAAATGGAAGAATTAGGAATTGGAAAAGAAGAAGTAAAGGGATTTTTAGAAAAGGCAGTGGATTTTATACAAAGTTTGTTTTAAATAATGCATAAACTATGTATAATTATTAAAATTATACTAAAAAATAAGTGAGAAGAAAAATGCATATGTATTATTTATATAAAAAATAAAGATGAAAAACATAAAAATTGTGCAAATAAACGAATGTTTTACAGAAAGTTCATGATTTGTTCATAATTAATTGTTATGATAAATATAGTTCGAAAGAACAAAAAGAAGATATTGTAATGGCATTCATTACACATATATTTTATTTTTTCATAATAATTGCCCCGGTAAACCACTGCCGGGGCACTCCTCGTATATATGCCTTTATACAGGCATATCTCCATATTTTTGAATTTCGTTATTTAATTCCTGCATTCGTTCGTCCAGATCGGCGATGTATTTTGCACATTCTTTTAATTCCCTTGTGATGGATTCAGGACCGTTTCCTTCAAATTTGTAATGCATTTTATGTTCCAGAGTTGCCCAAAAATCCTGGGCTACTGTTCGGATCTGGATCTCTACTTTGGTTTCTATGACGCCGTCAGATAAAAATACAGGGACAGATACGATCATATGATAGCTGCGGTATCCGCTTTCTTTTGGGTTTTTCATATAATCTTTTATGGAAAGAATGGTTATGTCGCTTTGTTTGGATATCATATCTGCAATAAGATACATATCAGAGGTAAAAGAACAGGTAATACGGATGCCTGCGATATCGTTTACATAGCGGACCATATTGTCTATGGTAGATTCGTACCCATGACGTTTTAATTTTTTAACAATACTTTCCGGAGTTTTTATTCTGGATTTTATGTGTTCTATGGGATTATATTTATGTCTTTGCTGAAATTCATCATTTAATATGTCAATTTTTGTATTTATTTGCTTTAATGCTGATTTATATAAAAAAATGACAGTTTCCCAGTCATTGATTTCTTTAAAATCCCGCAGAGGCACGGACTCCTGTTTCATAGTTCTCACTTCCCTTCTGAATCCGTTACTTCTGATAAGGATTATACCACATCTTGTATATATTTCCATAAAAAATTAATAGATGCAGACAGAAAAAACTTTAAAGATTAGCTATTTCCACTATTTACAAGTATATGTTATAATGGGGGTGTTTACTGAGTGGAGAACGAAAGAAAATAAAAAATTGAAAAGATAAATACAGCATATAAAAAAGAAAAAAGAAGATGATATAAATGGAGGAAAATGTATTATGAGCGAAACCATGAAAGATTATGAAGCAGAACTGGAAGCCTCTTTTAAGAAAATTGAGGAAGGAGATATCCTTACCGGAACAGTCATCAGCGTGGATGAAAAGGAAATTATCCTGGATTTGAAATATTATGCAGAAGGTGTCATTCCTGTGGAAGATTACAGCAGAGACCCTGGATTTAATGCCAAAGAAGAAGTTCACATAGGAGATGAGGTATCTGCGACGGTGGTAAAAAAAGACGATGGAAACGGAAATATCCTTTTGTCAAAAGTAGAAGCATCTGACGTTCTTGCATGGGATAAGCTGAAAGAATTAAAGGAGTCAGGAGAAATCTTAAATGTAGTTGTAAAAGGAATTGTAAAAGGCGGTGTTATCGCGTATGTGGAGGATGTAAGAGGATTTATCCCAGCTTCCAAGCTTTCCCTTAATTATGTAGAAGATACAGAAGAATATCTGAATAAACCTATCCAGGTAAGAGTTTTCGATGTAGATAAAGAAAACAACAGACTGATTCTTTCTGCCAGAGAAATTTTAAGAGAGAAAGCAGAAGAAGAAAGAAAAAATAAAGTCTCTAATCTTGAAGTGGGATTTGTGACCGAGGGTGTAGTAGAAAGCCTTCAGACATATGGAGCTTTTGTAAACTTAGGAAACGGACTTTCCGGTCTTGTCCATATCTCACAGATCAGTGAAAAAAGAATTAAAAAACCTTCAGAAGTCCTTTCTGTAGGAGATAAAGTGAAAGTAAAGGTGATCGCCATAAAAGACGGTAAGATCAGCTTAAGTATAAAAGAAGCGTCCGATATGATGGCAAAGGAAATAGAGGAAGAAGTTTATGATATTCCTGATGCAGGGGAAGAAGCGACTACTACACTGGGCTCTTTATTTGCCAATATTAAATTGGATCAGTAAACTGCTTGATTAAAGTAAAAAGGATGGGATTTGCATGAGAAATCAGGAAGTAATATTTGTTATAGGGCATAAAAATCCGGATACAGATTCCATTTGTTCCGCCATCGCTTATTCTGATATAAAAAACAGGACATGCCAGGATAAAAAATATGTTCCCAAAAGAGCCGGACAGATAAATGAAGAGACAGAGTTTGTATTAAACCGTTTTGGAGTAAAAGCGCCAGGATATCTGGGGAATATTGGAACCCAGGTAAAGGATATGGATATCCGGTTAAGTCCGGAGGCAGATAAAAGTATGTCCCTTAAAAATGCATGGGATCTGATGCAGGAAAAGAGTATCGTCTCTCTTCCGATAAGAGATAAAGAAGGGGTCCTGGAGGGGCTGATCACCATTGGAGATATTGCAAAAACCTATATGGATACCACAGACAGCTATCTTTTATCCAGGGCAAAAACACAGTATAAAAGAATTGCAGAGACTATAGACGGGATTATTATAGAGGGAAATGAACACGCATATTTCGTAGAGGGAAAAGTCCTTGTAGGAACAGCAAATCCGGATATGATGAAAGAGTATATCGAAGAAAATGATATGCTCATCATGGGAAACAGGGAAGAGGATCATTTACAGGCAATCAGGCAGAATGTAAGCTGCATTATCGTTGGGATGGGTATTGAAGTATCGGAGAGAGTTATTGAGCTTGCCCGCGAGAAGGATATTGTGATCATCATGTCTCCTTATGATACGTTTACCATAGCCAGACTGATCAATCAGAGTATTCCTGTCCGTTATATTATGAAAACAGATAATCTGGTTACATTTAATACAGAAGACTTTACAGATGATATTCAGGATGTTATGATAAAACATCGCCATCGGGCGTTTCCGGTAATCAATAAAAGAGGAAAATGTATCGGTACCATATCCCGCCGTAATTTCCTGGATATGCACAAAAAGAAAGTGATCCTTGTAGATCATAATGAAAAAGCGCAGGCAGTAGATAATATAGAAAAGGCAGATATTTTGGAAATTATTGACCATCATAAGCTTGGTTCACTGGAAACCATGAAGCCTATTTCTTTTCGGAATCAGCCTGTAGGATGTACGGCTACGATCCTCTACGAGATTTATGGGGAACAAAAGCTGGAGATATCACCGGAAATTGCCGGGATTTTGTGCGCAGCTATTATTTCTGATACGCTTATGTTCCGTTCCCCTACCTGTACATTGCGGGATAAAATGGCGGCAGGAGCGTTGGCCCTCATTGCCGGAATAGACATTGAGGATTTTGCAAAGGAAATGTTTAAGGCAGGAAGCAATCTGAAGGATAAGCTGCCTGAGGAAATATTTTATCAGGATTATAAGAAATTTATTGCGGAAGGTGATATTACCTTTGGCGTAGGACAGATCAGTTCTATGGATGAGGATGAATTAAAAGAAATCAAAGAACGTCTTCTTCCGTTTATGGTAAGTGAATATGGACGTCACGGGGTGACAAGAGTTTATTTCATGCTTACCAATATTATTGATGAATCCACGGAACTTCTTTATTACGGTGAAGGAAGCGAAGAAATGGTAAGGTATGCCTTCCATCAGGAACCGGAAAATGGAACCTTTTATCTGAAAGGTGTCGTTTCACGTAAGAAGCAGCTTATCCCTGCATTGATGGAGGCTGCCCAGATTATAGAAAGTGATTATGCATAATAAAGAAAAAGAATCGGTAAAACAGACCTGGAAGCCAGGAAATATGTTATATCCTCTTCCGGCAGTCATGGTAAGCGTCACAGATGGAAAAGGAAAGGATAATATCATAACCATCGCGTGGGCTGGTACAGTTTGTACCAACCCTCCGATGGTTTCTATTTCTGTGCGGCCGCAGCGTTATTCTTACCAGATGATAAAAGATACAAAGGAATTTGTGATAAATCTTACCACAGAGAAGCTGACCTTTGCCACGGATTTTTGCGGTGTACGCTCGGGAAGAGATATTGATAAATTTAAAGAGACAGGGCTTACAAAGGAAAAAGCAGAATTTGTAAAAGCGCCTATGATCAAGGAATCACCGGTGTCTATAGAGTGCCGTGTAAGAGAAATAATAGAATTAGGTTCTCATCATATGTTTTTGGCGGATGTTCTTGCGGTACATGCAGATGAGGCTTATATGGACAAAAAAAATAAATTTCATTTGAACCAGGCTGCTCCCATTGTGTATTCCCATGGAGAATACTTAGGATTAGGAGCTGTAAAGGGAACATTTGGATATAGTGTAAAAAAGAAGAAAAAACCTGCAAAATCAAGAAAAAACTGACGAAAAACCTTGGGATTGCAGGAGTTGACAATATATGTTAAAATAAAAAAGATACATAAGGATCCTTTGGAGGAAAAAATGAATAATATTACACTGATAGGTATGCCAGGTGTAGGAAAAAGCACGCTGGGAGTTGTTCTTGCGAAAGTTTTGGGCTATCAGTTTTTAGATGCAGATTTATTGATCCAGAAGCAGGAAAAGAAGTTTCTGTATCAGATTATTGAGGAGTCCGGACCAGAGGGATTTGTGGAAGTTGAAAATCGTGTGAATGCTTCTATTGAAGCAGAAAATACGGTTATTGCGACCGGAGGAAGCGTCGTATACTGCCAGGAGGCAATGGAGCATTTAAAATCGATTGGGAAGGTAATTTATTTAAAAACATCCTTAAAGGAACTGTCAAAGAGGCTCGGTAATTTGAAGGGACGAGGCGTTTTATTAAAAGAAGGACAGACTTTAAAGGATTTATATGAAGAGAGAATTCCATTATATGAGAAATATGCAGATATTGTTATAGATGAAGAAGGGAAAGATTTGGAAGCAAGTCTGCAGGCAGTTTTGGAAACACTAAAGGGGTAAAAAACATTCGGTAAATGTAACTGTTGTCAGAGTGAAAGCGGCTGCATGTTCGGGAATAACGGGGAGATGCCCATAAATATTGTTTACAAATAATAATTATGTGCTATAATACGATATTGTACATTTGTTAAGTAAGCTGTAAGTTTGGAAGAAAACTTACAAATCTACCTGGATGACGCGGTGAATGTGTCGGTAAGGAAGAAATTATGGCATTGAGTTGTCTTTCTGATATTTGCTTCCGCTTGTGGAGTAAAAATAATCATAGAGGTGTTTTATGGAACAATATGTTATAAAAGGTGGAAATCCGCTTGTTGGCGAAGTAGAAATCGGCGGTGCGAAAAATGCAGCACTTGCGATTTTAGCAGCAGCCATTATGACGGATGAAACAATATTGATTGAAAACCTGCCTGACGTAAGAGACATCAATGTACTGCTGGAAGCAATTGCCGGAATCGGCGCACAAGTGGACAGAGTAAATAAATCTACTGTAAAAATTAACGGTTCTACCATACAGGATGTAAGCGTGGATTATGAATATATTAAAAAAATCCGTGCATCCTATTATCTTCTTGGAGCATTACTGGGAAAATATAAACATGCAGAGGTTCCTCTTCCCGGAGGCTGCAATATAGGAAGCCGTCCTATTGACCAGCATTTAAAAGGATTTCGTGCACTGGGAGCTTCTGTGGATATTTATCATGGAGCTATCGTTGCGAAAGCAGACTGCTTAAGAGGAAGTCATATTTTCCTTGATGTAGTGTCTGTGGGCGCTACGATTAATATTATGATGGCTGCTTCACTGGCACCTGGACGTACGACTATTGAAAATGCGGCCAGAGAGCCACATGTAGTAGACGTTGCGAACTTCCTGAACAGTATGGGAGCGAATATAAAAGGCGCAGGTACGGATGTTATCCGTATTAAAGGCGTGGAGAAACTGCATAAGACAGAGTATTCCATTATTCCGGATCAGATTGAGGCTGGTACATTTATGTTTGCTGCTGCAGCTACCGGTGGAGATGTGACTGTGAAAAATGTGATTCCTAAGCACTTGGAGGCAACTACAGCCAAGCTTGAGGAAATCGGATGTGAGGTAGAAGAGTTTGATGATGCGGTTCGTGTAAGAGCTACAAGAAGACTGCACCGAACACATGTAAAGACGCTGCCTTATCCTGGATATCCTACAGATATGCAGCCGCAGATAGCAGTTACCCTGGCATTGGCGGAAGGGACAAGCATTGTAACGGAAAGTATTTTTGAAAACCGATTTAAGTATGCAGATGAGCTTGCCAGAATGGGAGCGAATATAAAGGTAGAGGGAAATTCTGCCATTATTGACGGTGTAAAAAAACTTACAGGAGCAAGAGTTTCAGCTCCGGATCTGCGTGCCGGCGCGGCGTTGGTAATTGCCGGGCTTGCTGCTGAAGGTATTACTATAGTGGACGACATCGTTTATATCCAAAGAGGATATGAAAATTTTGAAGAGAAATTAAGAAGCCTGGGTGCGGAAATAGAAAAAGTTTCCTGTGAAAAGGAAATACAGAAGTTCCGTCTGCGTGTAGGCTGAATCATAAATACCAGCTCTTTTTTGAAAGCGCGGAGAAAGTAACAAATATTATCAAAAAAGAATAGTAATAAATACTTGACATAAGATAGAATCAGGTATATTGTATATTCTACAGTAATTAAATAAAAATGGCCTTTTATTCAGAGTGGTGGAGATACAAAGGATCTGTGAAGCCACGGCAACCCCTTTCAAAGGAAGGTGCCAACCTGAGCGAGTGATCGAACAATAAGAGGAGTGTTTATTAAGATTCCAAACAGTCCGATTATTTCGGGCTGTTTTTCTTATACTGTCAGAGTCATATTTAAAAATTTTAACGAAAGGGATAAAAAAATGGAGAAAATTTTATTTACCTCAGAATCAGTAACAGAAGGGCATCCGGATAAAATGTGTGACGCTATCTCCGATGCGATCCTTGACGCGCTTATTGAGCAGGATCCCATGAGCCGTGTGGCTTGTGAAACTGCTACGACGACAGGTCTTGTTCTTGTTATGGGTGAAATCACCACTAATGCTTATGTAGATATCCAGAAGATTGTAAGAGATACTATAAGAGAGATCGGTTATACCCGTGGAAAATATGGATTTGACGCAGATACCTGCGGTGTGATCACAGCGATCGATGAACAGTCCAGTGATATTGCAATGGGCGTGGATAAGGCTTTGGAGGCAAAGATGGGAGAAGATGAGATTGATGCCATCGGTGCCGGTGACCAGGGAATCCAGTTTGGATTTGCTTCTAATGAGACAGAGGAATATATGCCGTATGCTATTAATATGGCACATAAGCTGGCTCGCCAGCTTGCCAAAGTGCGTAAAGACGGTACTTTAAAATATTTACGCCCGGATGGAAAAACACAGGTAACTGTAGAGTATGACGAAAATGGAAAACCTATCCGTATTGATGCAGTGGTATGCTCTACCCAGCATGATCCGGATGTCAGCCAGGAGCAGATACATAAGGATATTAAAAAATATGTATTTGACGCCATCATTCCAGCTGACATGGTAGATGAGGATACAAAATATTTTATTAATCCTACAGGTCGTTTTGTAATCGGAGGTCCTCATGGAGACAGCGGACTTACCGGACGTAAGATCATTGTAGACAGCTACGGCGGATATGGCCGTCATGGCGGCGGTGCTTTTTCTGGAAAGGACTGCACAAAGGTAGACCGTTCCGCAGCTTACGCAGCACGTTATGTAGCAAAGAACATTGTAGCTGCAGGACTTGCAGATAAATGTGAAATCCAGCTTTCTTATGCCATCGGTGTAGCGAAGCCTACATCCATCAATGTGGAGACATTCGGAACTGGAAAACTTTCCAATACAAAACTTGTGGAGATCATCCGTGAGAACTTTGACCTTCGTCCGGCTGGCATCATAAAAATGCTGGATCTGCGCAGACCGATTTATAAGCAGACGGCTGCTTACGGACATTTTGGACGTACAGACGTAGATCTGCCATGGGAAAAACTGGATAAGGTAGAAGACCTTAAGAAATATCTGTAAAATATAGTAAAAGATTCTGGCGTAAGGGTCAGGATCTTTTTTTATTATACAGTCACGGAAATGTAATTATTTTGGAGTATAATTTGTGAAAGAAATTAAGGCAGGACATTTGTATTATGGAATTATATTATGTGGAAGATGATTGGAATATAGCCAGGGTCGTGAAGGAATATTTTGAGGAAAAAAATATCAGTGTGAGAGTGTTTGACAGATTAGAAAAGGTGAGGGAGGCTTTAAAGGTAAAGGTACCGGCAATGGTTCTGCTGGATTGGAATATGCCGGATGGAAGGGGAGATGAGCTGTGCAGATGGATCCGGAGAAACTGGAAGGAACTGCCTGTTATTTTTATTACCGTCCGGGGAGACTGCCGGGATATTGTGGAAGGATTTGAAAATGGGGCGGATGATTATGTGGTAAAACCCTTTGCATTGGAAGTATTGTATTTAAGAGTACAGGCATTGCTTCGCAGGTCAAAAAATGTGAGAGAACAGTATCTTTCCTGTGGAGGAATCTTTATCGACAGGGAAAAAAGAATGGTTTTTTGTGATTCAGAGGAAATAAATTTAAGTGCAGTGGAGTATGAACTGCTTCTGTACTTGATGGAGAATAAAGATAAGACAGTTACCAGAGAAAAAATTTTAGAACAGGTATGGGATGTGAAGGGAAATTATGTAAATAACAATACTTTGACAGTTACCATGAAAAGACTGAGGGATAAGCTGCACCAGCCCTCATGCCTGAAAACCGTCAGGAGTGTGGGATATCGTATGGAGGACAGCGTATGAACGGACGAAAAAATATTTTTATTACAGTGGGATTTGTTCTGGCTGTCAGTTTACTTGCCTCTTCTGTGGCAGTTCTGGCAGCGTTTTATTCTTACAGTAAAAATCAGTTTCACCTGTTAAATAGTATTTGCAGTGAAATTTTAGATAAGGAACCAGAGACAATAAGAATTGTTTCTTCTGTTTTGAAAGAATATGCAGCAGGAAAAAGTGTTATGGAAGGGGAGGGTATTTTGTCTGCATTAGGATATTCTATTTCGGATTTTTCATATTCCTTTTACAGACAGAATGTTTTATTTGCGGCTGCAGGATTTTTCACAGGGGCGGTTCTTTTTGTTTTGATTTTTATTTATAGAAATAAAAAGGAAGCCAGGCGTATTCAGGAGCTGGCAGGTTATTTGGAACAGGTAAATACAGGGGATGCCGTTATTCTTTCTGCTCACAGAGAGGATGATTTTTCTAAATTGGAAGATGAGATTTATAAGACGGTGACATTTCTTTATCAGACAAAAGAGGAAGCTGTTCAGATAAAAAATAATTTTGCAGAAAATCTGTCTAATATTGCTCATCAGATAAAAACTCCGATCACTGCAGTTTCTTTATCTGTAGAAATGATGAAAAATGAGTGCGGAAAATATACAGAACAAATCCAAAAACAGCTTTTAAGGCTTACCAGGTTAGAAGAGGCTTTGCTTGTTTTATCCAGGTTAGACGCGGGAACTTTAGTTTTAAAAAAAGAGGAAATAGACGTTTTTACTGTACTTTCACTTGCGGCAGAAAATCTTCAGGAACTATTGCTGCAATCAGGCACTTCCATTGAAATTCCCCAGCAGGATGAAATGGCGGTTCTGGCGGATTTGGATTGGACTATGGAGGCATTTATAAATTTAATGAAAAACTGTATGGAACATAATGAAGGGGGAAACATTTATTGCTCTTATGATCAGAATCCTATTTATACAGAAATATGTATATGGGATGAAGGGGAGGGATTTGCCAAGGAAGATGTTCCTCATCTTTTTGAACGGTTTTACCGGGGAAAAAATGCAGGTGAAGGAGGAATCGGGATCGGACTGGCTTTGGCAAGAGAGATCATTGAACGCCAAAACGGAACGATACGGGCGAAAAATATGCCAAAAGGAGGCGCATGTTTTGAAATTCGGTTCTACAGTCACTGAGAAGCTTTTCTAATAAAAGAGGGTAAGCCGCTGAGTAAGTATAAACAGCCTGCCCCTCTTTTTTTATAGAAAATTTAGAGATAGGATTTTAGGTTTATGATATAATATCTAAGAAAAGTATTGGAAAGTTGCCACGAAAATCAGTGTTGAAAATACATACATAAAAGGACGGAATTTCATGAAATTAAAAACAAGGATCATTGTAGGCTTTGTCATGATCATTTTAGTTCCCCTGCTTTTGTTTGCAGCTACCCTATATGGATTTGGACAATCCCAGGAAAGGCAGATTAGGGAAAGCAGTTCGGCGGAAGGCCCTACTTATGACATAGCCATCATGGAATCGGAGAACAGCCAGGTAAGAGTAAAACTGATGACGAAAGACCTTTTGTTTTCTGCATTTATAATTCTTATCTTTACCAGTCTGGCAATCGGATTATGGATCTACAGAAGTATTGCTACTCCTTTGGTTAAATTAAAAAAAGCTACGCAGAATATAAAAGAGGGAAATCTTGATTTTGTGTTAAATGTAGAAGGGACAGACGAGTTTTCCGAGCTATGTCAGGATTTCGAGGAGATGAGACGCAGACTTAAGGAATCCTCAGAGGAGAAGATTGCCATAGATAAGGAAAACAGGGAACTGATCAGCAATATCTCCCATGATCTGAAAACCCCTATGACGGCCATTAAAGGCTATGTGGAAGGAATCATGGACGGGGTAGCAGATACGCCGGAAAAAATGGACCGCTATGTAAGGACCATTTATAATAAAACCAATGAGATGGATCATCTGATCAACGAGCTGACCTTTTACTCGAAGATTGACACGAACAGGATTCCTTACACCTTCAGTAAACTGAATGTAGACGATTATTTCAGCGATTGCGCAGAAGAAGTGGGACTGGAGCTTGAAACAAGAGGAATCCAGCTATTTTATTCCAATTATGTGGATAAAGATGTCCTGGTTATTCTGGACGGAGAACAGATCCGCCGGGTTATCCATAATCTGGTCAGCAATGCCATAAAATATATGGATAAAAGCAAAGGCGTTATACAGATCCGGGTAAAGGATGTAGGAGACTTTATCCAGGTGGAAGTAGAAGATAATGGAAAAGGTATTGCCCAAAAGGACCTGCCCTATATATTTGACCGTTTTTACAGAGCGGATGTTTCCAGAAATTCTTCTAAGGGAGGAAGCGGCATAGGGCTTTCTATTGTGAGAAAGATTCTGGAGGACCATGGAGGAAAGGTTTGGGCTACCAGCCGTGAAGGAATCGGTACGATTATGTACTTTGTATTAAGAAAATATCAGGAGGTACCAATGAGATGAGTAAAATACTGATCATTGAAGACGAAGAAGCAATTGCAGATTTGGAAAAGGATTACCTGGAGCTTTCGGGCTTTGAAGTAGAGATAGCAAACAGAGGAGATGTAGGACTTGATAAAGCGTTAAATGAAGAATTTGACCTGATCATCCTGGATCTGATGCTTCCGGAAGTAGACGGTTTTGATATCTGCCGTCAGGTGCGCCAGGAAAAAAATACACCGATCATTATGGTCTCTGCGAAAAAGGACGACATTGATAAAATAAGAGGTCTCGGCCTGGGAGCAGATGATTATATGACGAAACCTTTCAGTCCCAGCGAGCTTGTTGCCCGGGTGAAGGCACATATGGAAAGATATAATCGTCTGATCGGTTCAAATGCACAGAAAAATGATATCATTGAGATAAGGGAGATAAAGATAGACAAGACGGCACGCCGTGTTTGGATCAATGGGGAAGAAAAGACCTTTACAAGCAAAGAATATGATCTTCTTACCTTCTTAGCTGAAAATCCGAACCGGGTATTTACCAAGGAGGAGTTATTCCGTCAGATCTGGGATATGGAGTCAGTGGGAGACATCGCCACCGTTACTGTACACATTAAAAAGATCCGTGAAAAGATCGAGTTTAACACCGCAAAACCTCAGTATATTGAAACGATTTGGGGTGTGGGATACCGGTTTAAGGTTTAAGAAAGACCGCAAATCCTGCGGCAAATGAGGTAAAATGAAGAGACTATATAAAGAATTAGAGGATTACAGTCACAAGGATTACTACCCTTTTCATATGCCAGGGCATAAACGTAATCCTTTTTCTGTAGATGGAAATTTTCCCTTTGACAGGGATATTACAGAAATTGAGGGGTTTGATAATCTCCACCATCCGGAGGGGATAATAAAAGAAGCCCAGGAGGCGGCAGCCAGGCTGTATCATTCAAAGGAATCTTTCTTTTCCGTAAATGGAAGTACGGCAGCCATATTAGCAGCGATATCCGCATCTGTATCCAGAGGAGGACAGATCCTTATGGCAAGAAATTGTCATAAGGCAGTATACCATGCTTTATATTTAAGAGATCTGTCTCCGGTGTATATTTATCCACAAATAGAAGAGAATTTGGGGATAAACGGTGGAATTTCGCCTTCCCGTGTGGAAAGAGAACTGGAAGAAAACAGAGAGATCGAGGCAATCATCCTTACGTCCCCTACTTATGATGGGGTTGTATCGGATATAAAGGAAATTGCAGAGATCGCACACAGATATGGAATTCCCCTTATTGTGGATGAGGCTCACGGAGCACATTTTCGATTTTCTGATTATTTTCCTGTTTCAGCAGCAGAGCTGGGAGCGGATATTGTAATTCAAAGCTTACATAAAACTCTTCCGGCTATGACTCAGACGGCGGTCCTCCATCTTTTGAGTGACCGGGTGGACAGAGAAAAAATCCAGCGTTTTCTGGGAATTTATCAGAGCAGCAGTCCTTCCTACATTTTGATGGCAAGCATAGATGCCTGTATCGATAAAATGGAAAGAGACGGGGAGGGGATGTTTCAAAAATTTACAGATATTCTGGAAAAGGCCAGAACACGTCTTTCCCGCTGTAAGCATATTTGTCTTGCAGGAGATGATATGGTAGGAAGCAGGGGGATTTTTGATTATGACAAATCGAAGCTGATTTTTTCTACAAGAAAAAGTTCTCTTACGGGAAAAGAATTGTATGATATCCTGCTGAATCAGTACCACCTTCAGATGGAAATGGAGGCGGAGACATATGTACTTGCCATAACTTCAGCAGGCGATACAGAGGAAGGTTTAAAAAGACTTTGCGATGCCATAGAAGAGATTGACAAAAAAGAATCCCTTACCTTTAAAGAAGAGGGAGAACAGGAAATATTTAAAGACAGTCTTCCAAACATTAAAATGAAACAGGTCATGAAGATCACAGAGGCAATGGAAGCATCTGTAAAAAAATATGCTTTAAATGAAAGTATCGGCCAGGTTTCTGCTGAATTTATGTACTTATATCCTCCGGGAATCCCCATCCTCGTGCCCGGAGAATTGATTACTGGACAATTTGTAAGAAATGTGAGAAGATACATGGAAAAAGGACTTAATTTACAAGGGCTCAGTGATTATACGAATGAGACGATTTATGCAGCGGTCAGGTAATAGGTGAGAGCCGCAAGGGAGGAAAGCCCCCTTGCGGCAGGTCTGCGTTATGATTTGGATAGTAAAGGGTTTGAATGGTGATCTGAGCCGTGTCCATTTTATTATTTAGGGGAATAAAACGAGGTGGGATTCATGGGCAAGATTTTTTATATTATGGGCAAGAGCGCCTGCGGCAAGGATAAAATATATTCCAGACTGGCAGCAGACGAGGAACTTCACTTAAGGAAGCTAATCCTTTACACCACCCGTCCTATTCGGGCGGGAGAGGAATATGGAAAGCAGTATTATTTTACAGATGAAAAAACCTTAAAGGACTTTCGGCGTTCGGGACGTTTGATAGAAGCCAGGGCCTATCATACTGTACATGGCATTTGGACTTATTTTACTGCAGATGACGGCCAGGTACAATTAGAGGAAGCAGATTATTTAGGAATCGGAACCCTGGAATCTTTTCAGAAGATGAAAAAATATTATGGAGAGTCTTCTGTTGTTCCTATTTACATTGAAGTGGAAAATGGAGAACGTCTTTCCAGGGCATTAAAAAGAGAAAAAAAACAGGAAACGCCTAAGTACGCAGAAATGTGCAGAAGATTTCTGGCAGACGAAGACGATTTTTCTGAAGAAAATGTTTTAAAAGCAGGCATATGGAAACGTTTTGAAAATATAGATTTAGATGAGTGCGTACAGGAAATTAAGCAGTATATAAAGTGCAGCTGTTCGCATTTTTAGTTTAGATCAAAGTAATGTGGCTCATTCAGAATTTGTTCTGGCTGAACTATTATGGGATGGATCATAACTAAAAAAAGTTTTAATTGGACATAGATTTATGCTATAATAAAATAGATATTAAGCCGAATCAGGGAAGAGAACGTGTGACCTGAGGGGATTACAAATATCCGTATGATGAAATATAAGTGAAGTGTGGGGAAATACCCCGCCGTATGAAAGAGAAAATAAGAATTGTGAGGTGATTTCCAGTGGTTGGTTTTAATAATATAATTGGACATGAGGAAATAATCCGGCATATAAAAAATGCGATAAAAACAGGAAAGGTGTCCCATTCTTATATATTTACGGGAGAACCCGGATCAGGTAAAAAGCTTCTTGCAACTACATTTGCCATGACACTGCAGTGTGAAGAGAGAGGAACGGAGCCTTGTCAGAAATGTGATTCCTGTAAAAAAGCCATTGGCAAAAATCATCCTGACATTATCATGGTAAATCATGAAAAACCGGGAACCATAAGTATTGATGAAATACGTGACCAGGTGATCAATGACGTAGCTATAAAGCCATACTGCAGTCCTTATAAGATTTATATTGTTGCAGACGCAGAAATGATGACGGTACAAGCTCAGAATGCTTTGCTAAAAACTATAGAGGAACCGCCGGAATATGCGGTGATCATGCTTCTTACAAGCAATGCAGACAGTCTTCTTCCTACGATCCAGTCCCGGTGCGTGAGGCTGGATTTAAAGGTAGTGGACGACAGCCTTGTAAAGAAATATCTCATGGAACGTCTTCATGTACCGGATTATCAGGCGGAAATAGACGCCTCTTTTGCACAGGGAAGCATAGGAAAGGCTAAGGAAGCAGCTACATCAGAGGAATTTTCCGAGATGACCCAGAATGCCCTTAAGATCCTGAAATATGCAAACACTATGGAGGTCTATGAACTTACAGACGCCATAAAAAATCTTTCCACAGAGAAGCAGAATATCAATGATTATCTTGATATTTTCCAGTTCTGGTTCAGGGATGTGCTTATGTTTAAAGCTACGAGGGAAATTGACAACCTTGTGTTTAAACAGGAAATTAATTATATTAAGGAGCAGGCAAGCGAGCGTTCCTATGAGAATCTGGAGAAGATTCTGGAAGCATTGGAAAAGACGAAGGTACGCCTTCGTGCCAATGTAAACTTTGAACTGGCTCTTGAGCTTTTGTTCCTAACGATCAGGGAGAAATAGAATGACAAAAGTTGTAGGTGTTAGGTTTCGTAACGTGGGCAAAATTTATTATTTCAGCCCAAAAGAGTATCATATAAAAACAGGAGATCACGTGATCGTGGAGACTGCCCGGGGAGTGGAGTACGGGAAAGTGGTGCTTGCTCCAAGGGAGGTACCCGAGGAAGAAGTGGTCCATCCCCTTAAAGAAGTGCTCCGGGTAGCTACACCGGAAGATGACAAAAAAGAAGAGCAAAATCGTATTAAAGAAAAAGAAGCATTTAAGATCTGCCAGAAAAAGATCAAGGAACATGGTCTGGAAATGAAGCTGATCGATGCGGAATATACTTTTGATAATAATAAGGTTTTATTTTATTTTACTGCTGACGGTCGCATTGATTTCCGCCAGCTTGTAAAGGATCTGGCTGCGATTTTTAAAACAAGGATTGAACTGCGTCAGATCGGTGTGCGGGACGAGACGAAGATACTGGGAGGAATCGGTATCTGTGGAAGATGTCTTTGCTGCCATACTTATCTTTCTGAATTTGCTCCCGTTTCCATTAAGATGGCAAAGGAACAGAACCTGTCCTTAAATCAAACAAAGATTTCCGGCGTGTGCGGAAGGCTGATGTGCTGTCTGAAAAACGAACAGGAGACTTACGAAGAGCTGAACAAAAAACTTCCGGGTATCGGAGATACAGTGACGACTCCAGAGGGGTTATCCGGTACGGTTCAGAGTGTGAACGTTCTTCGCCAGAGAGTAAAGATCATCGTGGAAATCAACGATGAAAAGGAAATCCAGGAATATCCGGTAAACGAGCTGAAATTTAAGCCAAGGAAAAAGAAGGTAAAAGTTTCTGAGCAGGAGTTAAAGGAACTGGAAGGATTGGAAGATAAACAGGGAGATTCTAAATTAGATGGATAAGAATCTGGTAAAACAAGGGGAACGTGTAGATGACCTGCAAAACGGTTATTTTGTGATACAGGATCCGGAAAAATTCTGTTTCGGAATGGACGCGGTGCTTTTGTCCGGATTTGCAAGGGTAAAGGAAGGGGAAAAGGTGCTGGATATGGGAACCGGCACAGGAATCATCCCCATCCTTTTACGGGCAAAGACTAAAGGAGAGCATTTTACCGGTCTGGAGATCCAGGAAGAATGTGCGGAAATGGCGCGCCGAAGCGTAGAATATAATGGGCTTGGTTCTAAGATAACCATTGTCCAGGGAGACATTAAAGAGGCTGCTGAAATTTTTGGAGCGGCTTCTTTTCATGTAGTGACTTGTAATCCTCCGTATATGATCGGGCAGCATGGGCTTAAAAACCCCCATTTGCCAAAAGCTATTGCCCGTCATGAAATTTTATGTACTCTGGAGGATGTGGTAAGCCGGGCAGCAAAGGTTTTAGGGGACAGAGGAAGATTTTATATGGTGCATCGTCCTTTTCGCCTGGTGGAGATCATGAATATACTGACAAAGTATAAGCTGGAGCCGAAAAGGATGCAGCTTGTATACCCTTTTATAGACCGGGAACCGAATATGGTTCTTATAGAGGCGTTAAAGGGTGGAAATTCCAGGATTACGGTGGAGCCGCCTTTGATCGTTTATGAAAAACCTGGGGTTTATACGAAAGAAATATTAAAAAGATACGATATGATATAGGACAGAGAATTTAACCGAATTAAGGAAGTCCCCTGCCTCATATTGCGAATAATTCGAAGAACAGATTTATTAAAAAGGAAATTTTATAATGAGTGGAAAATTATTTTTATGTGCGACGCCCATCGGAAATCTGGAAGACATTACTTTTCGGGTCCTTCGGACTTTAAAGGAAGTGGATCTGATCGCGGCGGAGGACACTCGAAACAGTATAAAGCTGTTAAATCATTTTGAAATTCATACGCCTATGACCAGTTATCATGAATATAATAAGATTGAGAAGGCGCATGTACTCATTGAAAAAATGCTCGCAGGTATGGATATTGCCCTGATCACTGATGCAGGAACACCGGGAATCTCAGATCCCGGAGAGGAGTTGGTGTCCATGTGCTATGAAGCGGGGATAGAGGTGACATCCCTTCCAGGACCGGCAGCCTGTATTACGGCGCTTACTTTATCCGGCTTTCCTACCAGGCGGTTTGCTTTTGAAGCCTTTCTTCCCTCTGAGAAAAAGGAGAGGCGGATGGTTCTTGAAGAGCTTTCCAATGAGATCAGGACAATCGTTCTTTATGAAGCCCCCCATAGGCTTGTGCGTACCTTGGGAGAGCTATATGAAACCCTGGGGGACCGGAGAGCGGCACTTTGCAGGGAGCTTACGAAAAAGCATGAGACGGCTTTTCGCACTACCATAAAAGGACTTCTGGACTTTTATGAAAAGGAGAAGCCTCTGGGTGAATGTGTTCTTGTGATAGAAGGAAAAAGCCGGCTGGAAATCCAAAAGGAGAGCCAGAAAGCCTGGGAAAAAATGTCCATTGAGGAACACATGGAATTTTATGAATCACAGGGAAACATGAGAAAGGATGCCATGAAGCTGGTGGCAAAGGACAGGGGGATGACGAAGAGAGAGGTATATCAGTATCTTCTGGAGAGGGAGAAAGAACGGTAAAAAGATCGGTGGTGAGGATTATGATTTATATATATACAGAAAAAAAAGGAACAGACTGGATTTTACACAATGATTTATATTTTAATCTTTATACAGGAAATCAATTTTTTACAGAAGAGGATAAGAATATAATTAAAACTATAGATCATGCAATCCTTACAGATGATATGCGTATTCAAACAGAATATGGTTTAGGCACAGTCAGAAATTTATCTAGTGGATGTAAGACTTATTTGAATATTGTTAAGAATCCTGAAAAAGTAATATGTACAGACGAGTGTGGAGCAAATGTTTTAAGCTTGATTTTTCAATTGGATAATATTCATATCTGCATGACAAGACCAGAACGTTTTTTAATACATGAAAATGTAAAAATGTGCTTTAACGATAAAGATATTGTAACCGGACGAAATGGATATGAACAATGGTGGACAAGAGAATATGAGAGGAGGGGAGAAAATGATTTATGATTCTATTACTTTTAAAGCAGCTCCCTTTCTTTATAATTTAAAACTTTATGATCGTATTACATTGGTAAGGGGCGATAGTGCAACAGGAAAAACATATCTTTACCAAATTTTAGAAGATATAAAAATGATGCCTGAATATAATGCAATTCGACTTTTTAATTATAAGACAGAAGAATTTCATGAAAATTTAAAAAGATGCAGAGATAATTTTATTGTAATTGATAATGGAGATATTTTATTAGATGCAGATGACAGACGTTTTATTAATTTTGAAACAAGCAATCAATATCTCTTATTTCTACGCAATTGTGATGGATTAAATCTTTCACCAGATAGTTTTATGATCTTGGAAAAACAAGGAAATCAGATTTCTTTAAAAAGAGAGTTGGTGATAGATTGAAATATTTATGGACTGAGGACTCTGGAGCAGGGCTGCATTTCTGGAATCTTGCTAACGAGTATTTGTTTGACAATAAGTTAAAGGTAGAAAGTAAAAATAGTAATCAGGGAATATTAGATGCTGTGAGAAAGCTTGTTCCGGAATCAGGAGATATTTATTATATTGCATTTGATCAGGTATACGATAATATGGATGTAGTTAATAAATTTATAGAATTACAGCATTTAGCAGCAAAATATCCAAAACAGATTATTTTGTTAGATACGATATGTTTTGAATATATAATTTTAAGTTTCTATAAATTAATCAAATGGACAGGAAGCGGCAATCAAACATCAATAAGATTTAGAGAAGAAATTTTAAATGCGTTACAGGATCATCGAATTAATATAAACCAAATTAAAGATCAATCGACCCTGAATTATTTAATGGGATTTAAAAAATTTTCTACAGAGCGTGTGATAAAGTCTTTAACAAATAATCTTACAGATACAGATGACTGGAGTGTTAGAGGAAATCTTATGGGAGACTGTTGGCATAAAAACTGTTGTGCTTTAGCAAATTCCGATAAAAAAAGATGCCATGTAGATAAAAATATGGGAAGAGATAAAATAATGGAGATATTAGAAGATAAGGAGATGCAGCATATTATCGAAAAGATAGATTTTAGTAGAATTAGTTAAGAAATATTTTAAGGACATATTGCATGAGAATTTTAATTCCATGTGTAATATGCCCTTGATTATGTTATAGGATTATTTTTTAAAGGGGATTATTTCTTTTTAATAGCCCCCAGCGCATTGTCATAGTCTTCTTTATCTACTAAGATCTCATATAAAAGAGAGTCGCTGGCTTCTTTAAAATTTCCGCCCATACTCCTTGTTACTCCCTGGGAACCCAAATAGGAGTTGTGGTTAAGATCCGTGGTTTTATATTTGTATTCAATATGGTTTAATTCTAAAATATTTCTGATGGCGTTAAATTCTGACATGGATGTTCCGTTGTAAACCGTCTTTTGGGTGAATGGATTTTTCATACGTATACCTCCTTTGAAAAAACGCAGATTTGTTGAATTCATCATAGCATAGTTCTTAGATGAATACTATAAAAAAGATAAGAAAATTTAGAAAAGTTTCCCGAAAAATTAATCGTAATCGGATTTGAATTGTGATATATTCAAAATATAGTTAAAAACAGATGAAAGAAAGGAGTTAAAAAAAGGAATAATAAGAAAATGTAAGAAAAATATAGTTTAGAAGGAGGCTGGTATGAAATGTATTATAGGAAAAAGATAAGATCTATTGGTATTTTAGGTACAATGGTGATGGGGGTTGGCGTATTTTACTATTCTTTACCTTTTGCCGGGGGAATACAGGAAGTTTTTACAGGAATACCCGTATATGCTGCAGAAGAAGTTCAGGAAAGTTTTATTCCCCTTGATTTAACGCTTGAAGGGATGCAGAAAGAAAAAATCCAATTAGATTATCTATGTAAATTAGATGATTCTTATATGATTATAGGAAAAATGAGTGAACTGCCTATAGATATCGGATATTATTTAAAGGGTACGACAAATCAAAAAGAAAAAATAGAGTTTCATTTATCTTATGCGGATGAAAATCTTGTATTTTTTATTTCACATGATAAGCCGACAGATTTTACTTCTGTGGAATTGCAGCTATATGAACAGAAGTATGAAGAAAAAACAGTCCTTTCTACAGAAGAAATAGATGATTATATTTTAGAGGATGCTGCTTATGATGAAATAAAGGAGTTTCCAGTAGATAAAGCTTTTACTGTTGAGTTAGAATAAGAAAAAAATTTTAGAATAGAAAAAATATGTAGTCTTAATTATCATTAATAAGAATAAAAGGATTCTTCTAAAAGGACAAATCCAATATAAGGATTTGCCATTTAGAAGAATCTTATATTTTTAGAAGAATTTTTAATTAAGGAATACACAGAATTTCTCTTACGATATCAATAGGATTTTTATCAGCAGTGTCTATTTTGACAGAATGTAAGGAGTGGTAAAAGGGCAGGCGTTGGATACTTCGTTGAATAACATCTTCTGTGCGTATTCCTGCCAGGATATCTTTTTCTAAACGCTTTTTTAAGGTATGCTCGTCACAGATAAGAGAAATTACTATGATTTTATTGTCTTTTAGATCCAGCCTGCGTAAGATGGTGTCAATGATGCTCTGCTGATGCATGACCCAGCAGAAAATGATATTGTCATAGGCTGAGCAATGGAGGAAATTATTCAAAAGATAACAGATATTATCCAGTACCATAGTCTTTGTTTCATCTGTTACTTGGAAAGGAGAGGCGTCCCAGCACCAGTCGCCGTCCAGAAATACGCTGTTCTCTAATTCTTGTTTTAATAGTTTTCCAACTGTGGTTTTCCCCACACCCATAGTACCGCCGATCATAAATAAAGTTTTCATAGAATTCTCCTGTAAATTGCTTCTGTTATTTTTAATGGATTTTGTAGACATTTATGTTTGCATATAAAATGATACATCTAAAAAATATATATTTTTATTATAGCTAATTTGATCTTTTTGGACAATGGGATGAAAAAAATACCCCTATAATTCTATTGGAAAGCAGGTGTCTTTTGTGTTATAATAAATTGGTATTAGTGTGTCTAAAATTATAAAAATTTTGTTTATAGAAATAAATTTATAGGAGGAATAACATGGGCGTAGAGAATACAGAGTACGGAGCGGACCAGATCCAGATATTGGAAGGTTTGGAAGCCGTGCGTAAAAGACCGGGAATGTATATCGGGAGTACATCCAGCCGCGGACTTCACCACCTTGTGTACGAAATCGTAGATAATGCGGTAGACGAAGCTCTTGCCGGATACTGTACAGAAATCCGGGTAACGATAAATCCCGATAATTCCATAACAGTTGTAGATAACGGACGTGGTATTCCTGTAGGTATTAATCATAAAGCAGGTATTCCTGCTGTGGAAGTGGTATTTACTATCCTTCATGCCGGAGGAAAATTCGGCGGCGGGGGATATAAGGTATCCGGCGGACTTCACGGCGTAGGCGCTTCTGTAGTAAATGCATTGTCTGAATGGCTGGAAGTAACCATATACAGAGAGGGAAAAGAGTACAAACAGAGATACGAAAGAGGAAAGACAATGTATCCCCTTGAGATGACAGGCGTTTGTGAGCCAGGAAAATCAGGAACTACTGTATCTTTTCTTCCAGATAAAGAAATTTTTGAAGAGACAGTTTACGATTACGATATTTTAAAACAGCGTCTGCGCGAAATGGCATTTCTGACAAAAGGATTAAAAATCGTTCTAACAGATACCAGGGAAGGAATGGAAAGAGAAAAAGAATTTCATTACGAGGGCGGTATCTGTGAATTTGTGTCTTACCTGAATAAAAGCAAGGAGCCTCTTTATCCGGAAATCATTTACTGCGAAGGTGAAAAAGACGGAGTTTATGTAGAAGTAGCTATGCAGCACAATGACTCTTACACGGAGAACACCTACGGATTTGTGAATAATATAAATACTCCAGAAGGCGGTACCCATATTATGGGATTCCGTAACGCTATCACTAAGACATTTAACGAATATGCAAGAAAAAATAAACTTTTAAAAGAGAGTGAGCCAAACTTAAGCGGAGACGATATCCGTGAGGGACTGACAGCGATTGTCAGTGTGAAGATAGAAGATCCTCAGTTTGAGGGCCAGACGAAACAAAAACTTGGGAACAGTGAAGCAAGGGGAGCGGTGGACAGCGTTTTCAGCAAATATCTGGAAATTTTTCTGGAGCAGAATCCTTCCATAGCCAAGGCTACCATAGAAAAATCCGTACTTGCACAGAGAGCGCGTGAGGCAGCCAGAAAGGCGAGAGATCTTACCAGAAGAAAATCCGCCCTTGACGGCATGTCTCTTCCCGGCAAGCTTGCAGACTGTACAGATAAAAATCCGGAAAACTGCGAGATTTATATCGTAGAGGGAGATTCTGCGGGCGGTTCTGCCAAAACAGCAAGAAACCGTACCACACAGGCAATTCTTCCTCTTAGAGGAAAAATCTTAAATGTAGAGAAAGCCCGGCTGGATAAAATTTACGGAAATAAAGAAATAAAGGCAATGATCACTGCTTTTGGAACAGGAATCCATGAAGATTTCGATATTACGAAGCTGCGCTACCACAAGATTATCATTATGACGGATGCGGATGTGGATGGAGCGCATATTGCCACCCTTCTTCTTACTTTCCTTTATCGTTTTATGCCGGAGCTGATAAAAGAAGGTTATGTGTATCTGGCACAGCCGCCTCTTTATAAAATAGAGAGAAATAAAAAGGTATGGTATGCCTACGACGATGGAGAACTGGCAAAGATCTTAGGAGAAATTGGCCGTGACGGAAATAATAAGATCCAGCGGTATAAAGGTCTTGGGGAGATGGATGCGGATCAGCTTTGGGAAACTACGATGGACCCGGAAAAGAGAGTCCTGTTAAGAGTGACTATGGATGAAGCTTCTGCATCAGAAATAGACCTGACATTTACCACTCTAATGGGAGATAAGGTAGAGCCCAGAAGGGAGTTTATCGAGGAAAACGCAAGATTTGTAGAAAATCTGGATATCTGATAGGGGGATATAAGACAGAATGGAAGATAATATTTTTGATAAAGTCCATGACGTGGACTTGCAGAAAACCATGGAGAAGTCTTACATCGAATATGCTATGAGCGTAATCGCCTCAAGGGCGCTTCCCGATGTAAGAGACGGCTTAAAGCCGGTACAGAGAAGGGTTCTGTACTCCATGATCGAGCTGAATAACGGACCAGACAAGCCTCACCGTAAATGTGCACGTATCGTGGGTGATACCATGGGTAAATATCATCCACATGGAGACAGCTCTATTTACGGCGCGCTGGTAAATCTTGCTCAGGAATGGTCTACCAGATATCCTTTAGTGGACGGACACGGAAACTTTGGATCTGTGGACGGCGACGGCGCTGCTGCTATGCGATATACAGAGGCGCGCTTAAGCAAGATATCCATGGAGATGCTTGCAGATATTAATAAAGATACGGTTGATTTTGAACCAAACTTTGATGAGACAGAAAGGGAGCCGGTAGTTCTTCCTTCCCGTTATCCAAATCTTTTGGTGAACGGGACTTCTGGTATTGCCGTAGGTATGGCGACGAATATTCCGCCTCATAACCTGAAAGAGGTCATCGGGGCTGTAGTAAAGATCATTGACAATATCATTGAAGAGCAAAGAGAAACTACCATAGAAGAAATTCTGGAGATCGTAAAAGGCCCGGATTTTCCTACGGGAGCTACGATCTTAGGCACAAGAGGAATCGAGGAGGCATATCGCACCGGACGGGGAAAAATCCGGGTGCGTGCCGTCACTGATATTGAGACTCTTCCAAACGGAAAATCAAGGATCATTGTGACAGAGCTTCCCTATCTTGTAAATAAGGCAAGGCTGATTGAAAAAATAGCAGAGCTGGTAAGAGATAAAAAGATTGACGGCATTACAGATTTAAATGACCATTCCAGCCGTGAAGGGATGCGGATCTGTATCGACCTGAGAAAAGATGCAAATGCAAATGTGATTTTAAATCAGTTGTATAAGCATACACAGCTTCAGGATACTTTCGGCGTGATCATGCTGTGCCTTGTATCCAATAACGGAAGTCTTGAACCAAAGGTTTTAAATCTTTTGGATATGCTGAAATATTATCTGGCACATCAGGAAGATGTGGTTACAAGACGTACAAAGTATGATCTGAATAAAGCCCAGGAGAGGGCCCATATTTTAGAGGGACTTTTAAAAGCTCTGGATAATATAGACGAAGTGATCCATATTATCCGTAATTCCAGAAACGTTCAGATTGCAAAGCAGGAATTGATGGACCGCTTTGAGCTGACGGATGCCCAGGCTCAGGCTATCGTAGATATGCGTCTGCGTGCGCTGACTGGTTTGGAAAGAGAAAAGCTGGAGGCAGAATATGCAGAGCTTATGGAAAAAATCCGGAAATTAACTGCAATTTTGGCAGACAGAAATCTTCTTTTAAGAGTGATCCGTGAGGAAATCCTTGCAATTTCCGAAAAATACGGCGATGAAAGAAGAACTTCTATTGGCTTTGACGCTTATGATATTTCTATGGAGGATCTGATCCCCAGGGAAAATACAGTTATTACTATGACAAAGCTGGGATATATCAAGAGAATGACGGTAGATAATTTCCGCAGCCAGAACAGAGGCGGTAAAGGCATCAAGGGTATGCAGACGCTGGAAGATGACTTTATAGAAGAGCTGCTGATGACTACTACTCATCATTATCTTATGTTCTTTACCAATACAGGCCGGGTATACCGCCTGAAGGCATATGAGATCCCGGAAGCAAGCAGGACAGCCAGAGGTACGGCGATCATTAATCTTTTGCAGCTTATGCCGGAGGAGCGGATCACAGCGGTGATCCCGATCAATAAATTTGAAAAAGACCAGTATCTGATGATGGCTACGAAGAAAGGCCTTGTAAAGAAAACGCCGATCATGGAATATGAAAACGTGCGTAAGACCGGCCTTGCTGCCATTACTCTGCGGGATGACGATGAGTTAATTGAAGTAAAATTTACGAATAACAAAAAAGATATCATTCTTGTCACAAAGGATGGTCAGTGTATCCGGTTTAAAGAAACGGATGTGAGAAGCACAGGAAGAGTTTCCATGGGCGTAAGGGGAATTAACCTTATGGATGGAGATGAAGTCGTTGCCATGCAGTTAAACTCCCAGGGACATTATCTTCTGATCGTTTCAGAAAATGGTATGGGTAAACGGACTTCTATCAGCGAATTTACCTGTCAGAACAGAGGCGGCAAAGGTGTGAAGTGCTATAAGATCACAGAAAAGACAGGAAATGTAGTAGGTGCGAAAGCTGTAAATGAAGAAAATGAAATTATGATCATTACTACAGAAGGTATCATTATCCGCCTGCAGTGTTCGGATATTTCCATTTTAGGAAGAATTACATCCGGTGTGAAGCTGATAAATCTTTCAGACGGCGTAACAGTGGCAAGCTTTGCCAAAGTCCGGGAAAAGGATGAAGAGACAACCTCGGATAAAAAAGAAGAAAATAACTAAATAAGCACCGAAGAGGAAATAAGCGTTAATGAAAAAGAAATTTAAATATGCAGTATTTGGAATAGTCTTATTAAGTATGTTTGTTATGTCTGGCTGCGGTGTAAGTCATAAAACACCGGAGGGAGTAGTGACTGCTTTGATCGAATCCTATGCAGAGGGAAAAGAGAAAAATGTCCGGGACTGCTATGGTGTAAAAAAGGATGAAGATAAAAATCTGGAGAAGCAGATCGATGCCACTATCCAATATTTCCAGGCGCATAATGCAAGTAAGGTAGAAATACAGAGCTGTGAGATCCTTTCAGAAAAAGAAAATTATACTTATGTGTATATCACGTATAATATGATTCTTGATAAAGAAAAGAAATATCCGTGTATTGCTACCTATATGGTAGGAAAAGAAGGAAAAAAATATTATGTTCTTTCCCCGGAAAATATTACAGAGGAAATGAGCAAGGACGCAGCGGAAGAATATGCAGAATTTATGAAAACAGACACTTACAAAGACTACACCACAGAATATGATAAATTTATCAAGAAAAATCCCGGATACGAAGAAAAAATTGCCGGAAAGTTAAATGGATAGTTTCCGTTAGCCAGGGCTGCCCACAAAGCAGCCCTTTGCTGTAAAATAAAAAGAATCCTATAATAGGGAGGCACAAAATGAAAAATATTCAGGTTTCTGAGATCACCAGGAATATTAAAGAGATGTGTATAGAAGTAAATCATCAGTTATCACCGGATATGGAAAAGCTGCTGAGAGAGGCCGCAGAAAAAGAAGAATCGCCCCTTGGAAAGCAGATTTTAAGCCAGCTTGAAGAAAATCTGGTGATAGCCAGAGAAGACAGAATTCCTATCTGTCAGGATACAGGAATGGCAGTGGTCTTTCTCGAAGTGGGACAGGAAGTCCATTTTGAAGGCGGCAGTCTTGAGGAGGCGGTTAATGAAGGCGTAAGGGAAGGATATCAGGAAGGATATCTGAGAAAATCTGTGGTGAGAGATCCTTTGATCCGAGAAAATACCAAAGATAATACCCCTGCAGTCATTCATTATTCCATTGTTCCGGGAGATGAAGTAAAGATTACTCTTGCGCCCAAAGGGTTTGGAAGCGAAAATATGAGCCGTATTTTTATGAAAAAACCTGCGGATGGCATCGAAGGGGTAAAGGATGCGGTTCTTACGGCAGTAAGAGAGGCCGGACCGAATGCATGCCCGCCTATGGTGGTAGGAGTAGGAATCGGCGGAACATTTGAAAAATGTGCTCTTATGGCGAAACAGGCTTTGACAAGACCAGCAGACGAGGAATCAGATATTCCTTATGTAAGAGAACTGGAAAAGGAATTGTTAGAAGCGATAAACAGGATGGGAATAGGTCCGGCGGGACTTGGAGGGACAACCACGGCTCTTGCCGTAAACATCAATACCTATCCTACCCACATTGCCGGACTGCCTGTGGCGGTGAATATTTGCTGCCATGTAAACAGGCATATAACCAGAACGCTTTCATAAAAAGGAGAGTATGAACATGGACAAAGAGATAAAAGCTCCCATTGACAAAGAGACGGCCAGATCTCTTCGGGCAGGGGATTATGTAAAAATCACAGGAACCATCTATACAGCCCGGGATGCCGCGCATAAAAGGATGGCGGAAGCACTGGACAAAGGGGAGAAACTTCCCATAGAGATAGAAGGAACGACTATTTATTACTTAGGACCCACTCCTGCCAGGGAGGGACGTCCCATAGGTTCGGCTGGCCCTACTACTTCCAGCCGTATGGATAAATATACCCCCAGACTATTAGATTTAGGTATGGTGGGAATGATAGGAAAGGGAAAACGCACTCCGGAGGTAATAGATGCCATTAAAAGAAACGGAGGCGTTTATTTTGCGGCTGTAGGGGGCGCTGGCGCTCTTCTTTCGAAAAAAATCCTTTCGTCAGAGGTTGTGGCGTATGAGGATTTGGGAACGGAAGCAATCCGAAAGCTGACAGTAGAGGATCTGCCGGTGATCGTAGTGATCGATTCCCAAGGGAATAATCTTTATGAGACAGCAGTAAAAGAGTGGAGGAAAGAAAAATGAAAAGAATTCTAATGATGGTGCTGAAAAATTTACTGCTTGTCCCCTATGGATGGATCAAGCTGTGCTGGTATGCTTCCCATGTGGACCGTTATTCAGAAGCCCAGAGATATGAATTGCTGCGCTATATTGACGGAAGGGCAAACTGGGGAGGAAATATCGTCATTGACGCTCACGGAGTAGAAAATATTCCTAATGAAAACGGATTTATGTTTTTTCCAAACCACCAGGGTCTATATGATGTGCTTGCGATCATAGCGGCGTGTCCGGTGCCTTTCTCCGTAGTGGCCAAAAAAGAGATTGCAGAGATCCCTTTTCTGAAACAGGTATTTGCATGTATGAAAGCGTTTATTATTGACAGAGAAGATATTAAACAGTCCATGCAGGTCATCATAAATGTGACAAAGGAAGTAAAAAGCGGGAGAAATTATCTGATCTTTGCAGAGGGAACAAGAAGCAAACAGGGAAATCATCCGCAGGAATTTAAGGGAGGAAGCTTTAAAGCGGCTATTAAATCCAAATGCCCGATCGTTCCGGTGGCGTTGATTGATTCCTATAAATCCTTTGATACAGGTTCGGTGAAAAAGCTTACGGTGCAGGTGCATTTCTTAAAGCCTATGATGTATGAGGAGTATAAGGATATGAAGTCTACAGAGATTGCAGCAGAGGTAAAAAGAAGAATTGAAAAGACCATAAAAGATAATGGCGGTTGGGAGTAGGGGGAAACGTTTGAGAACGGACACCTTTTCCACGGCTGATTGCCCGAAGAAATATAGAAGAGAGATTCGGGAATATATGAATAGGACAAGCTCCTTCGTAACAGAAGAGGCTTGTCCTGTTTTTATTATGATAGGACCAGATTATTATCTGGTGTAAGAACCACAGGTTCCTGGAAGGATACAAGGACTCCTTTCGGAACAGAACTTTGTACGTATTCCAGATTTTTATCTCCCTGCCTGATCAAAGAGATATTTTCATCATCCAATTCTAATTCCTTTAAACTAAGACTTCCATAAAGGACTTTAAGCGTAAGTTTTCCATCCTCTTTTTCCACAGTTCCAAAACCGCTGTCCAGGGACCAGAAAAACAGATAAGAGTCTTTACAGATAGGATGAAATCCGATTCGTTTCTTGTACATATCGAACACAAATCCGCTGTATGCCAAAAGGAGCGCGTAGCTTGCCAAAGAACGGCCATAATTGCTGCCGCATTCTAATTCATTCCAGGGATTTCTCTTATACCCATCGTAACGGTCTCTTACAGCCCGGACACAGGTTTCTCCTTCCTCTTTCAGGCCGTGTATAATCATATGGCTTGCTGCCTGATATTCAAAACCATGCATGGTCTCCTCGGAATAAGGAACAGGGATGAGAGGCTTTCTCCGGTTAGGCGGGAAGGAACAGATCATAGTTCCCTGTTCACCGTTCATTCCATAGATACGGCATGGATTTACGTGGTTTCTCATGTCCGGGATAAAGTTGTATTTATAGATAGAATGAAGGGCAGATGTTACCTTATCTTCGTCAAAGACCTTATCCAGATTTAAAAGATCTGCATGCCACTGCCCAAGTACCTGGTCAATAGAACAGCCTTCTCCGATCTGATATTTCATTTCCCCGGTTTCTTCATTCCAGTAGCTTTCTACTGCATTAGCCCCATGCATGGAAAAACCGTTGTTATACTGTTCCAGAATGGATTTGTCGTTTAAGTCTATATTCTGGAAAAAATATTCTCCATTATAAAGTTTGTCATTTATAAAATGCTTTCCTTTTTCAAAAATGTGCCGGTATAATCCGGAAGCTTCTGTATCCCCAAGGATGTCAGCCATACGGGCAGCGGCATCAAGTGCTGCCAGATACATGCCGCTGAGCCAGGAATTGGGACCGAACAGTTCCATATCCAGGGTATGATGCTGACGGCCGTAAAGGATACCTTCCTGATCAGGATCCCAGCGGTCTGTATTTTTCGGACTCCATGCGTATTCCAGACTTTCTTTTACCTGAGGCCAGATGCTTTTTAGCCAGTCTACATCTCCGGAAATGAGAAATTCCCGGTATACTCTAAGAAGCGTACCGAATTGTCCATCAGCCGCAGGACGATGATTGGTAGGTCCTACCCCCAAAGGAAGCTGGATACGGAATCCCATGCCGCCGTCCTCCTGCATAGAATAAGTATATTCATTTGTCCGCGCACTTCGTTCCAGACGGGGGAAGAGAAAGGCAAGGGCATATGCATAGGACCATACGTGGGTACAAGTTCCTTCACAGGATCCCATATGGGCGTGAACTCCTTCAAAAGCATAGAAGGAACCATCACTAAGCCTGAGACAGGTAGGAGACTTCAGCACAGCGATATTGGCGGTGACAGCGTCCTTTACAGAATCTGGCAGGCTGGAGTGAAAAATGGCATCTTTGTAAAGCATGGTTTCTTTGTAAAGTCTGTAAAAGTTTTTTACAGCATATATGGCGCTTTCCCTTGAATCTTTAAATAAGGTGGCATAATAATTTTTCCATAGAATACTCCTGCGCCTTTGGATTTCTTCCTCTGACAGGCCGATGTGTGTGATTTCCCAATGATTATTCATATAGGGATTAGACCAGGAGAGAACAAAAAGGAGCTCCTGGGTTTCACCTGCTTCTATTTCTACGTGTGCGGCCAAGGTGGCTATATCGGAGGTTGCATTGGATTCCAGATTTACCCGTTTGGTTTTATAAATCCGATTGGGCATTTCACCGGGGCGGTTAAATTCCTGCCAGAAAACAGAGGAGTTATCAAACCATCTTCCACGGAACCAGTATTCCTGATGGCTTACGTGTGCGCAGTTTGTAGCTATGGTAAGATCTCCGTAATCCGTTGTATTTTTATCCTCTGTATTGGAGAGATAGATCATTTTTATCTCATCCTGTTCCTGGTAGGAATGAGCGGTCTTGGTTCTGCAGTAATAATTGTTGCAGGACAGAGCAAGGGTATAGGTGAGTTTCTTGCTGTGTGTATTATGAATTTTAAATTTAAAGAAGGCAGCAGGAATGGAGCTGTCATCTTCGTTTGTGGGAATCAATGGGTTAAAGGCTGTCATTTCAATAGTTCCTGGAAAATGTCTGTCTTTAAAAGAAAGAACAGCAACAGGATACTCTCCTAAAAAGGAAGTTTCTTCGAAATGAGGAAAGCCTGCCATAGTTCCCCTGTCCGGTCCGAATCCGTAGCCTGTGTATAAAGGACGTTCGGTGCATCCGATAAAGTCCCTTTCCAGGTCGCCCTGGAGGACTCTGGCATCCATTACGCCATTTTCGTCTTCTGCCTTTATGGCAAAATGGGTAAATTCTCCGGTTGTATTTTTATTGGGGCGGTTTTTAATCTCTACATCCACAAAACCGCCGTTTCCTCCAAGACCGATACATCCGGTTCCGATTCCCCCTAAGGGAAAGGAGATTTGAGCTGTGTTTTTTCCTGTGTACTGCATGTTTATACCTCACTTTCATTTTGTTTTATCCAGGGTTTTCAGATATTCACTTGGCGAAAGCCCTGTGGATTTTTTAAATTGTTTACTAAAATAGCTGGCGCTGGTAAAACCTGTTCTTTCTGCAACAAAACCGATATTGTCCATCCCTCCTTCCATTAGAGATATAGCTTTTTCAATTCGGATTTTTCGAATATAGTCGTTTATGGTCATCTGTTTATCACGCTTGAAGCAATGACAGAGATAGCTGTAATTTAGATAAAGAGCCTTGGCTATGGATGAGATAGAAAGCTCACTATCTCCATAATGCATTGAAATATAGTTGATGACACAGTTGGTGATGTCGGAATAGGTATCCAGGGAGGGAATCCTTTGAATGGAGGTAGTATATAAATCTATAAGCCAGAAAAGGAGTTCCTCAATACTTTTTTTGCTGTTTAAAGTGTCCAATATGCTGCCGTCTGTATCCAAAATAGAGATGGAAGCAGACATCTGGCTGCTTAATGCTTCTGTAAGAAGATTCATAAATTCGAGAGTGTGCAGAATGATAGTATCCCAGGGCAGCTTTTGAGATTCAAATTCCTGGTAGCAGCTTTTTAAAAATTTCGTAAGGCCTTCCAGGTCTTTGTTGGAAATCATCACCCGTAACAGGTTCTTTTTCTGTGAATCCAGACAAAGGCCAAAAGGTGTGTGGAGCTCACTGTAGGATACGAAATCCTGCTTTCTCACAGAGCAGTTTTGTAAAGCAATGCAGGCTTCATTGTAGGATAAAAATATCTTTTCCAGTGAATTGCAGGAATTTCCAAGCCCTGCATTACTGGGACAGCCTTCCTGTTTTGCAAAGTCCATCAGTCTTTTTACAAGAGGGATCATTTCATCCTGAGAGCTTTCTTCCAGGATAAAGAAGAACCGCCGTTTATTATCCAGACAAACTATAAATGGCAAAGGGGCAAGGAATCGTGAAAATTTTCTTTGCAGCTCATAAAGATCTGTAAGAGGGGCCTGATTTTGTGGATTTAGTATAGCTATCTGATAACCGGAAAAATCAAGGCAAAGCTCCTGCGCCAGTGATCTGTCATATTGTTCCATGTTTTGGAGACTGAAATTACAGTTTACCAGATCGTTATAATAGCGCTCCTGCAGAAATTTCCTATTTTCCGTCTCCAATTCAGAAAAATGGGATTCCCGCTCTTCCTTTTGGAGGATTTTGCTTCCCAGGTCTTTCAAGGAGGCGATAAGAGTGGGATAATTAATCGGTTTTAAAATATAATCAGATACGTTTAACTGAATCGCCTTTTGTGCGTATTTAAATTCCCCATATCCTGTGAGAATAATGTACTGACAGGATAAATGCATTTCATTAAGACGGGAAATCAGTTCGATTCCGTTCAGTTTAGGCATATTGATATCTACAATGGCAATATCCGGAGGATCTTTTATCATCATTTCATAGGCAGTCAGTCCATTGTTTGCTTCTCCTAAGACATGCATGCCTAACTCCTCCCAGGGAATGGAATTTTTTAGTGCCAGTCTTTCAAAATATTCGTCATCAACTAGAAATACTTGTAACATAAGCGCTCCTTTCTTTTTTCCGGGCCTATTCGTCTTCGTATTCTCTGGCCGGGAAGGAAAGTATGATGCAGGTGTAGCTTCCTGGTTCACTGTCAATCCGGAAAGTTACCTGATTGTTATAATGGATATTCATGCGTTTTACTACGCTTGCCAGGCCAAAATGGTTTTCTGGTTCTGATTTTTCTGATGCAATGGACTGGAAAATTTCTTTTTGTTTTTCTGGAGAAATTCCTACGCCGTCATCGTAAACTTCGATGATTACCTGTCCGTTTTCTATATAGCCGCTGACACAGATGGTTCCCTTTGTGTCCTTTTCCTTGATTCCATGGTAAATGGAATTTTCAATCAGAGGCTGTAAGGTCAGCTTGGGTATGGTGTATTTGGATATGCTTGGACTGAAAGCAAGAACATAATCCATAAATTCAATGTAACGCTTTTTCTGCAGAGATAGATAATTTTCCAAAAGCTGTATTTCCTGTGACATTGAAATAATGTCAGATCCCTGACTTAGGGAAATTCGGTAAAAACTTGCCAGACTTTCCACGGTAGCCAAAGCTTCCTGAGTCATGTTGCAGCGGATCATGCTGTTGATCATTTCCAGGACGTTATACAGGAAATGAGGTTTGATCTGCTCCTGAATCATTTGAAGTTCCATTTTTCGTTTTATTTTCTGATGCTGTTTTTGTTCCTCCATAAGTTCCTGGATCCGGTCAAGGAGAGAATTAAAAGTTAAACCAAGTTCTGCAATCTCGTCCTTGGTTTGCGGATGAAATCGGATGGACAGATTACCTTCTTTCATACGGTTCATTACATTTTTCAGAAGTACAATATGTTTTGTCTGAAATTTTGAAATAACAAAAGCAACAAGTACAGCAAGGACGATGCCGTAAACCACAAAGGTGGTCAATGGCGGATAAGTAGTTGAAAGATGATCGACCAAATCCCGGTAAGAGGAAACCAGTAAAAACTGGATATCCAATGGGGAAAATTTCCGTGTGGTAATGATCAGAGAATCATCCGGATTTTGTACGATCACACTGCTGTCCTCTAAAAGCAAGGAATAATTAATCTGCATTTCAGAAAAAAGGTTAGTATTTGGAGGAAGAGTTTCCTTATAACCGATAATGTAGCTTCCTTCGATTACATATATTTTGTCTGCATAAGAAAGCAAAAGGCTGTTAAAAAAGGTTGTGTCTACAAAAACCACTACATATCCAAGGAGGTTTCCATTGTCATCCAGGGATGGTACAAGCAAAGAAAATACTTTATATACAGAACCAGTATCCAAAAATTCTATGGAAAAGGTTTTGGTCCAATAAAATTCTTCTTCACTTTCTGTTACCTCTCTTTGGGTAGTTGCGTTAAAAAAATAGGTTAGCCTGTTTAATTCCAGATTCTGTTCCCCTATAAAAAAGAAGTCTGGGTCCATCAGTGAAATAGCCAGGATAGAATCCATAACAGGTGTATAGGAACTTAGATAAGGACGGTTGTCCATATCTTTATAAGATTCTTTTCCCTCTTTGTTGGCCTGTTCTATGGACGACAAAAGAAAATCCTGCACACTTGAATTAGAAGCAGCAAGACTTCCTACTGCCTGTACAGATTCCATATAAGTGGTCACATTGCTGGAAAAGGTGTTTAATGTATTCAAATCGGAAGTGCGTTTCTGTTCCAACGATGTATTTAAATTTGACGCCCTGGCAATAAGAAAAAATGCACAGATCGGTAAGATGATCAGGAGTATAGCGGCAATAAAATATTTAATGGAAATAGAATGAATGTAAGGCTTTTTCATCACAGAATCCTCCTGCTTGATGAATTTGATAAGATTATATAGTAAAAAAAGATAAAATAAAAGAATTTACGGTAATGAGCGAGAATATTACAAGTATTAGCACAATATTACATTTACTTTTGTATTATTTAAAAATATACTGGAATCACAAATTTAAAACTGACAGGCCTGTCAACAAAATACCTTTACAAAAAGGAGGAAAATGAATATGAAGAAGCGTATTTTAGCGGCGTTATTATGCGGATGTATGATAGCGGCTCCGGTAAGTCAGACTACTGTGTCTGCAGCAGATGAAGACATAACCCTGACCCTGGCAATGTGCGGAGACGGAACGACGAAAGAGTCTCTGGATAAACTTTTGGCACAATATACAGAAGAAACCGGAGTAAAGGTAGAATCTATCTTTATCGCGGGAAATTGGGGTGAATATTGTACAAAACTGCAGACCATGATCGGCGGCGGAGACGAAGTGGACTGTGCGATTTTAGCTATTGAAGGTGTGGAAAAATTCCTGGGTATGGGAATTGCAGAACCTATAGATGATTGGATTGAAGCAAATCCTGAAATTTCAGAAGAAATTTTAAGTGACACCAGCCCTTCCTTCCAGGAAGTATTTAAAGATGATGAAGGAAATACTTATGCATTTCCGTTTTCCTTTAACAACGTAGTTATGCATATCAATACCAACCGTCTGGAGGAAGCGGGACTGGAGCTTCCGGCTGAGGACTGGTCAAAGGATGAATTCCTGGAGTATTGTGAAGCTCTCACAACAGAGAAGGACGGTGTAAAGCAGTACGCAGTGGCAGTGCCTTATGGTGAGTATTTCTGTGCAGAGGCGTGGCTTTATAATAATGGAGCTTCTTTTATGAACGAGGACTTCACAGAAAGCACCATCAATTCACCGGAATCTGTAGAGATTTTCCAGCTTTGGCAGGATCTGATCTATAAATATGGTTATGCGCCTATTCCTGAAGAAAATGTAAGCCCTATTGCGCAGATTATCAACGGACAGGTTGCAATGGCTGCTTACGGAAGATGGCCAACGGCAAACTATGTAGCAGACGGATTTGAGGATGTGGCAGTTCAGTATCTTCCTACATTTAAAGTAAATCAGCAGATTGGCGGCGTGGATGGTATTTTCACACTAAAGAATTCCAAGCATATTGAAGAAGCGAAAGAATTGGCAGCATGGATGTCCCAGGCAGAGTTTGAGGGTGCATATCTTACAGAAGGAAATATTCCCGCTCTTCATTCTCTGGCAGAGGAAAAAGTATCAGAATTAGGTATTCCGGAAAACTGCGAACTGTTTTATTTGGATTCCAATACAGATGTCTATAAACCTGTAAGTGCACCGCCTCAGTTTACAGAATGCTCGAATATTGTGCTTACTGCAATTTCAGAGATATGCGTAAATCAGGGAGATGTTCAGGAAACACTTGACGCGGCAGCGGAAGAAATGAATGCTGTTTTGGCAGAAAATAAATAGCAGCAGAGGTTAAAGGTTGGAAGTTTACTTCCAACCTTACCCAAATGACGCAGTAAGTGCGTTAGAAAGAGGAAAAAATGAAAAAAGCGATAAAAAACAGAAGTAACTATGGAGTAAGGAAAAGAAGAAAAGATCAGATATCGGCGTCTCTTTTTCTGGCACCTGCGATAATAAGCTTTGTTCTGTTTATCGGGATTCCGGTAATTTTATCAGGAGTACTTATATTTTTCGATTACAATCTTATCACTCCGCCGGAATTTATAGGTCTGGATAACATTAGAAAAATGCTGAACGACAAAGGTTTGTTAAATTCCTTTATGAATACGTTTAAGTTCCTTTTGATCCTGTGTCCGATTCACTGCGGATTGGGAATGATACTTGCATTTTTAGTGTATCGTGTCAACAGATTTCAATATTTTTTCAGAAGTGCTATTTATTTTCCTACAATTGTTACTACTGCGTCTGTCGCTATTGCATGGGGATATCTTTTTTCCACCGATACAGGTGCTATCAATTATTTTGTACGGCTCCTGGGTGGAACCAATATTCCATGGCTTACCAACAGGGTAGTTGTATATGTAACGATTGCTTTATTCAGCTTCTGGAAATTTATAGGAACTACGTTTTTGTACTATTTTATAGGTATGCAGAACATTCCAAATGGATATTACGAAGCGGCGGAGATCGATGGTGCCAATGTCCTTCAGAGATTTCGCTACATTACTCTGCCTCTTTTAAGTCCGACAATATTTTTTGTGATTATAACAAATGTAGTAAGTGTATTCCAGATATTTGACGAGCCTTATTTACTTACCAACGGCGGACCGGGTTCTGCTACAAAGACGATTGCTTTGGAGATTTACGAAACTGCTTTTCAGGATATGAATATTGGATATGGCGGGACAATTTCTTTTGTACTGTTTTTGATCATTTTGGTGATCACCATAATCCAGTTTGCAGGACAAAAGAAATGGGTGGTGTATGACTATGAGTAAAGTGAAGAATAAAATACCCAGAATACTATTGTATGTTTTTTTATTTACACTGTGTATTTTAATGCTGGCTCCTTTTGCGTGGATCATATCCACATCCTTAAGGCTTCCAAAAGATTCTTTTAAGCTGCCGCCTTCATTTTTCCCGACCAGTTTTCATATAGAGAATTATGCAGAAGTTTTCCGTATATTTCCATTTGGAATGGTCTTGTTTAACAGTATAAAAATCGCAGTGATCGTTGTGGTTGTAAATACTCTGATTTCTACCATGGCAGGGTTTGCATTCGCAAGGATTGATTTTAAAGGAAAAAATGTACTGTTTATGATTCTTTTATCAGGTATGATGATACCGGCACAGGCAAAATTAATTCCGACCTATCTGGTTATGTCGAAAATGGGGCTTGTAGGGACGCATATGTCGCTTATTTTGCCGGCAATCATAAGTCCTTTGAACATTTTCTTTGTACGGCAGTATATGATGACTATTCCGGCAAGCTATGAAGATGCAGCATATATTGACGGTGCGGGACGGTGGAAGATTTATATGTCTATCTTCCTGCCTATGTCAAAGTCGGTGATCGTGATGACATCACTGCTTACTTTCCTGGCTTCCTGGAATGATTTTATCAATCCATTGATCTTTATTTCCAAGTATGACAGAATGACACTTCCTCTTGGAATAAGGACACTGAGCGGGGCAATGGGAACAGGAAGCGTATCTGTGGTGCTGGCTGGTGTGACCATGTCTCTGGTCGTACCTACTTTACTCTACTTATTTGGACAAAAACATATTATGCAGAGTGTAGTGATGTCAGGATTAAAATCATAAAAACAGGAGGAAGCAGTATATGAATCCATTTAATAAGCAGTGGATAGAAAGAAATACGAAAACCTATACAAATGAAGATCAGGCATTTCGCGCTCTTCTTGGGGGAATTGGAACGGGGAATGTTTCTCTTAATGCTGCAGGACAGTTGTGTGATTTTGAAATGATGAATCATCCGGATAAGGATTTAAAGATTCCGTACACATTTTTTTTGCTGTGGAGCTGCCTTGAGGGAGAACAGCCAAAAGCATATGTGCTTGAAACGCAGCCACGGGAAATCAGCAGAAAAGCATTGGGTTATCCATCCGGATATTTATATGGACTGCCCAGAATGGAAAACTGCACAATCCGCACCAATTATCCTTTTTATGAATACAGATTTTACAAAAAAGGACTTCCTTTAGAAGTGACTATGGAGGCTTACACGCCTTTTATTCCTTTAGACGAAAAAAATTCCGGAATTCCTGGCGTTTTTATAAAATACAAGATTACAAATTCCTCTGAAAAAGAAGCAAAAGTGTCCGTTTGCGGAACGATGTATAATTTTACCGGCTTTACTTCCTATGATGGGTACGACCGCCTGTATCAGGATGGAACTCCTGTGAATACAGTAGAACAGGAAGGAAAGATTACTGGTATATACTATAATAATGAAGGAATGGACACCAACCTGGTAAATTATGGGAATATCGCGCTCTTTACTTCTAATGAACAGGTAAGCTGTAAACCTTACTGGCAGGATGGTGGCTGGTGGGACGGCGCGGAGGAATTCTGGCAGGATTTCAGAGAAGATGGAGAGTTAAAGGAGGATGTATCCACAGAAGCCGTGGGCTCTAACGTAACCGCATCCCAGACTCCCAGAAAGGTGGGTTCTGTCTGTGGGAAAGAAACTCTTCAGCCTGGAGAGACGAAGGAATTTGAATTTATCTTGACCTGGTATTTTCCTAACCGTTATGGCTGGTGGCCGGATGGCCATTGCAGACCTGAGGAAAAGAGCCTCCATGATAAGGTATGGAGAAATTATTACAGCACACAGTGGAAGAATGCGAAAGACGCGGCCAGATATTTGTTTGAAAACAAGAAATTTTTAGAAGAAAAAAGCCGGAATTTTGCGGGAGCACTGTACAGCACCACTTTAGACGCGGATGTAATAGAATCTCTTGTATCGGCAATCACGGTTATTCGGTCTAATACATGCTTTAGGATTGAAGATGGACGATTTTTTACATGGGAAGGCTGTTTTGAACACGCGGGAAGCTGTGCGGGGACTTGTACCCATGTATGGAACTATGCTCAGGCAATGGCGTTTTTATTCCCAGCTCTGGAGCAGAGTGCCAGAAAGACAGAATTTTTAGAAGAGACCGATGAGACAGGAAATATGGCTTTCCGTGCAAAGCGCCTTTTGGATGGAAAAAAATGGGATATGCTTCCTGCCACTGACGGGCAGCTTGGCTGTATACTGCGGGTTTACAGAGAATGGAAAATTTCCGGAGACGATGCCTTTTTAAGAGAAGTATGGGAAAAGACTGTGCTGGCACTGGAATTTTCTATCAATACCTGGGATGTGGATGGAGATGGCGTGTTGGAAGCGCAGCAGCATAATACCTATGATATTGAATTTTATGGAATTAATTCATTGACAAATTCTATTTTCTATGCGGCACTACAAGCCGGGGTAAAAATGGCAGAATATCTTGGCGAAAATGAGAAGGCTGAAAAATGGAAGAAGTATCTGCAGCAGGGAAGTGAAAAAATGGACAAACTTCTCTGGAATGGAAGGTACTACGAACAGAAAATGGACGAAGATATAGATACCTATAGATATCAATATGGTTCAGGATGTCTGGCGGATCAGCTTTTGGGTCAGGAATTGGCGCATCTGTACGGCCTTGGTTACATTTTACCAAAGGAGCATGTAAAAAGCGCAGTCTATGAAATATATAAAAATAATTTTTATAAAGTACTGGGGGATCATGAGAGCGTACAGAGAACTTATGCATATCCAGACGAAGGCGGACTCGTTCTGTGTACATGGCCAAATGGAGGAAGACCAAAACAGCCTTTCGTGTATAGTGATGAAGTGTGGACAGGCATAGAATATCAGGTGGCTACACATCTGATATATGAAGGGTTTATAGAAGAAGCCATGGAGATTGTCCATGGAATCCGTAACCGGTATGACGGAAAAAGAAGAAGCCCTTATAATGAAATAGAATGTGGAAATCATTATGCCAGGTCAATGGCTGCATGGGGATTATTGATCGCATTGTCTGGATACGAATATGATATGACAGAGAATAAGATAAAATTCTCTCCAAGAGTGCAGGAAGAAGATTTTGCATGTTTTTATTCTAATGGAAAGTCATGGGGAATTTATACAAATGGTGAAATTATTCCATTATAAGCATATGAATTGCTTGTGCTGGGATTAAGATATTTTCTATTTATTTTCCTCAGTTCTTATTGCAGGAAACCGCTATAGCTGTTGCTGTAGCGGTTTCTTAAATAGGAGAGAAAAGAAAAATAAAAAAAATTGAAAAATCCCGTTGACAAGATGGACTTTCTTAAGTATAATTAACAATGCGCTTTGGAAAATAATGCGCAGAATTTTACTGGAATTTAATAAGGATTTATTAATTTCGGAGTCTGGAGAAGTACTCAAGAGGCCGAAGAGGTGCCCCTGCTAAGGGTA
>CALIZJ010000125.1 GCA_938028845.1 uncultured Blautia sp. | reverse complement strand
CTAAATCCTTTTCTCTGAGAATGATCCCGGCAGGATGCTCCCTGGCAATCTTTTCCACCCGCAGCAAAAAATCTTCCTCACATAGCCGGCGGTTTGTCACACATAAGATCTTACACATAAAGATAATCATTCAGGACCGGCTGCAGGCCTTCTTCTGAAATATCCTGGTACATCCGCTCCAGACTTCTGCCATCATCGATCTCAAACTGTTCGTCTCCCTGCGCACCGTCCGTCTCCTTTCCGCTGTACTTGCTCTCATGGTCGCCGATTCCGGTGGATACACCCGCAGAGACCTTTGTAGCCGCGATCTTCACGATCCCATTTCGGAACTGGGCGCTTTCCCGTGAAGATACCGTGATCCCCACAAAGGGCAGAAAAATCCGGTAGGCACATAAAACCTGGCAAAGCTGCTTCTCATGAACATCCATTGGATTGATCTTATCATTATTTATAATAGGGCGCAGCCTTGGACAGGACAACGACATTTCCGCATAAGGATATTTTCTCTGGAGATAGTACACATGGAGCGCACTTGCCAGGGCATCCTTTCGGAAGTCAGAAAGCCCTAAAAGAGCGGAAAAAGCCACGCCTCTCATGCCGCCCATAAGCGCCCTTTCCTGAGCGTCGAAGCGGTATGGCCAGACACGTTTATGTCCCATCAGATGTAAAGTTTCGTATTTATCCGCATCATAGGTTTCCTGAAAAACAGTCACATAATCAGCTCCACATTCGTGAAGATAGCGGTACTCATCCGTATTTACCGGATAAATCTCAAGTCCTACCATGCGGAAATATTTCCGTGCCAGTTTACAGGCTTCCCCGATATAAGTTACATCACTGGCAGAACGGCTTTCCCCGGTAAGGATAAGGATTTCTTCCATTCCGCTGTCTGCGATCACTTTCATCTCATGCTCGATCTGCTCTTTTGTAAGACGCATCCGCCTGATGTGGTTATAACAGTTAAAGCCGCAGTAAACACAGTAATTTTCACAGTAATTGGCTATATAAAGTGGCGTGAAAAGATACACCGTATTTCCAAAATGCCTGCTTGTCTCCATTCGGGCCCTCTGTGCCATTTCTTCCAGAAAAGGCTCTGCCGCCGGAGATAAAAGGGCTTTAAAATCCTCTATGGAACAGACCTCATGTTCCAATGCCGCTTTTACATCCTTTGCAGTATATTTAGAATAATCGTATTCCTGCATCTGGGAAATTACTTTTTCACAGACATCCGATTCTATCTGCTCCATGCCGGGCAGATATTCCATATGGTTTTTCCGGGAGGAAGGGTCTGTTTCCAGACGGTGTTTTTTCTCCAGGGCAGCTTTGGAGAGGTATTCTGAATCTACGAAAAACTGATTTTCCATACTTCCGCCCCCTAATCCCTGAGAAATCCAGTCAAAGGATCTGATGCGGCAGCCCCACGGGTGAGCACTCTGCCAAGGCCGGAAAGATAAGCCTTTCTTCCCGCTTCAATAGCCTGGCGGAAAGCAGATGCCATCATGGGAAGATCTCCTGCCGTAGCCAGAGCCGTATTGGCCATAACTGCCGCCGCTCCCATTTCCATAGCCTCACACGCCTGGGAGGGCCTTCCGATTCCGGCGTCCACAATGATTGGCAGATCGATCTCATCAATCAGGATCTGAATAAAATCCTTGGTTGCCAGCCCTTTATTGGAACCAATAGGGGATCCCAGAGGCATCACACTGGCGGCTCCCGCGTTTACCAGATCTCTCGCCGCATTCAGATCCGGATACATATACGGCATGACCACAAATCCTTCCTTTGCCAGGATTTCCGTAGCCTTGACGGTTTCCTGGTTATCAGGAAGAAGGTACTTGGAATCCCGCATGATCTCTATCTTTACAAAATCCCCGCAGCCTAATTCTCTTGCCAGCCTGGCAATACGCACTGCCTCTTCCGCGTTTCTGGCTCCGCTGGTATTGGGAAGGAGCGTTACGCCTTTCGGGATATAATCCAGGATATTTTCCTGCTCCTTTGTATTGGCTCTTCGAACCGCCAGGGTGATGATTTCTGCCCCCGCATCCTCAATGGCTGCCTGGATCAGTTTCAGGGAATACTTCCCTGAGCCAAGGATAAAGCGGGAATGGAATTCATGGCCTGCAATAATAAGTTTGTCCTCGTTCATGATCGTTTCCTCCTTAATCAAATATGTAAGTAAAATGACCTTCCTATATAAAGTTCGTCTCTGACTGTCACGGCTCATATTCCCCGGCTAAAATGCGCAGCGCCATGTGAGCCTGGTGTGCCGCGCAAAGCGTAACCCGGGGAGCAAAAAGCCCTAAGCCGTCTTTCACCTCATTTGTTTCATCTCCGCACAGATAAAAATATTTTGTGATTTTTCGTGTTCTGATCTGATTTGCACTGCTGATCCCCGCCATTCCGGATGCCGCGATCAGATAAGTCTTCGGAAGTTTTTCCAAAACTGTGTTTGCCAGCATGGCTTTTTCCTTAGGATCGTCGAAAGCTTCGCAGATGATGTCTGCATCCTTTAATATTTCTTCTGCGTTTTCCCTGGTCAGCCGGACGGTATGACAGATAAGCTCTGTATATGGTGAGATTTCTTTCAGGTTCTCACACAGCGCCTCTGTTTTGTGTTTTCCTATTTGCACCGCTTTATATTGCTGGCGGTGCAGATTAGAAATATCTACCCTGTCAAAATCTATAAGTATCAATTTTCCGATTCCAGCTCTGGCAAGGGCAATGGCGATGGCGGATCCAAGGCCGCCTAAGCCGCATACTGCCACGGCTGCCTTTGAAAATTTTTGGTGAAGCGCTTTTCCATGCCGTACTTTTAGAGCGTTTTCTATTTCTTCTCTTGTGGGAATCATATCAGCCCCCTCCTACAAAGCTTACAATTTCTATGGTATCTCCGTCTTCCAGAACAGCCGAAGCGTATTGTGCCTTGGGCACGATATCGCCGTTTTTTTCTACTGCAATGCGTTCTCTGTCGTAATCTGCTGTTTCCAGATACTCTGCCAGGGTTTTTCCTGCTATGTCCAGAGATTGTCCGTTAATTTTCACCATACCTTGTCACCTCCTTACAATTGAAGAGGATAATTCCAAAAATTCTTTTGATGCCTTCTTATAAAAATATTCCTGCCCGGAGCATTCAGCCAGTGGAAAGATTTTTCTGCAATAAAAACGGGAAGTTTCCAATGCAGAAACTTCCCTAAACTATCTTTTCCCAAATGCCCGCTCTGTCATCCAATAAAACGACAGCCGGCAGAATATATGATCTTTTCAGGTATCCCTACGTTGGCATTATCCAAATCAGGTTATCGGTCGAAGGTCCTACCTTCCTCTCAGCCTGTAACACAAGCTCCCGTCTGTTTAATTTACCTATATATTATACAGCTATACTTTGCAAAAGAAAAGCTTTAATTTTATATATTTATTCATCCGCACACCTTACCGCCACTTTTATTACCTTGTCTTTTCTGCCTTCAAACAAAGCATACGCCTCTTCAATTTTTTCCAGCGGATAAACATGGGTGATCAGCGGCGTAGTATCAATCCTGCCTTCTGCAATCAAACGAAGAATCTCTTCGCAGTCACAGCCATCCACCCCTCCTGTTTTAAAGGTCAGGTTTTTCCCGTACATTTCCGGCAGGGGCAGTACCTGATTTTCTTCATAAAGCGCTACTATCGTAACGGTCGCATTTGGCCTTGCGTACTGCCATGCCATTTGGAAACTGTCCTTGCCCCCGGCCATCTCCAGTACCACATCCGCGCCGCCGTTGGGGCATATTTCTTCTATTGCCTTTTCTAATTGTTCCGGAGCTGCCGTAACCACATCCGGATAATGTTTTTTTACAAAAGCCAGTCTGTCCGGATCTGTTTCACATACGATGATCTTTCTTGGATTTTTCAGCATCACGCAAAGAAGCGTACAAATTCCAGTAGGTCCTGCTCCCAGGATCAGCACCGTATCCTCTTCTTTAATCTCCGATATACGAACTGCCCAGAATCCCGTTGCCAGAATATCTCCCACAAAAAGCGCCTGCTCAAAAGAAACTCCGTCAGGAATCACCGTCAAGCCCTGGTCCGCATAGGGAACACGCACATACTCCGCCTGTCCGCCGTCAATCCGGCATCCCAGCGCCCATCCTCCATTCTCATCTGTACAGTTATTCACATAGCCATGTCTGCAGAAAAAACATTCTCCACAAAAAGTCTCTACATTTACCGCAACTCTGTCTCCCGGCTTAACTTTTGAAACTGCTTTTCCCACTGCTTCTACGACTCCCACCATCTCATGTCCCACAGTAATCCCCGGAACCGCTCTGGGTACAGCTCCATACTTAATATGCAGATCGCTGGTACATATACTGGCCAGTGTTACCCTTACAAGAGCATCTTTTTCATCCAACAGTTCTGGTTTCGGTTTCTCAATTAATCCAAACTCCCCTTTTGCTAGATATGTATACGCAAGCATCCTTTTTTCTCCTTTTTATATCCCGAAATTATTTAATTCTGATTATATGCTTCTTCTAATGTTTGCACAAGAATTTTTACTCCTGGACTACATTATCCCTAGTAATATTTTTCAGCCACCGATAGCTCTTGTAATGTCTATATACAAACGGCATTTTCACAAATTCGTCCGTACAGATTAAAAAATACACAACCATGGGTGGAAGTTTCAGGACAAAAGCCGCCAGAAATCCCAAAGGCACCGCGTATACCCACATATTTATGGTATCGCAGATAAAACCGAACCGGGAGTCTCCTCCTGAACGGAAAGCACCACTGATCACCATGGTATTGATAGCCTGCCCTACCGTATAATAAACATTAATATAAAGCATGATCCCAAGATATTCCCGGGACTGGGCTGTCAGCTCCGCCATGTTCATGATCATCGGTCTTAGAAGAAGTATCAGGATTCCCCCTGCCACTCCAGCCCAAAAGGTAAGCCAATACAATCGTGTAGTATCTCTTTTGGCTTTTTCAATCTGATTATCGCCGATTTCCTTTCCCAAAAGAATAGCGCTGGCCGAAGCGATTCCAAAACAAACGGCTGTACCCAGATTCCTGGCCACCACCACAATAGAATTCGCCGCCACAATATCGCTTCCTAAATGCCCCATAATCACAGAATACATGGAAAACCCCAATCCCCATACAACATCATTCCCCAAGGCCGGTAAAGAATAGTGAAGGAAATCCCTAAATAACAGGCGGTTTCGGGCAAAAACTTCCCGAATCCGGAAGCGAACTTCCTTCTTGCGAAAGTTATCCCCTATACAAATGAACAGCTCGATTCCTCTGGCAATCGCTGTAGCCAGCGCTGCCCCTCGTATTCCCAGCGCCGGTGCTCCCAGCAGCCCGAAGATAAATACCGCATTCAGCAAAATATTGGAAATCAAAGCAATCGCCGTAACCACTGCACTGAACATTACTCTTTCGATACTTCGCATTACACATAAATATACTTGCGAAAATCCCATAAACAGATAGGAAAATCCCAAAATCCTAAGATAGGAACTTCCCATGGAAATCAATTCCTGGTCAGAAGTAAAGATTCGCATCAATAGGCCGGGAGTTAGGCAGGATGCCGCACCCACTAAAATAGAAACACTCATTGACAGCCGCACGGCGATTCCCATGATCTTTTCTATTGCCCGAGGCTGCTTTTTTCCCCAATACTGGGCACAAAGCATGATAACTCCGGAGGAAACGCCGGAATAAAACAGATTCAGCACAAAAGAAATCTGGTTCGCCAATGAAGCCGCTGATAAAGAACTCTGATTGATAAAGCCTAACATTACCACATCAGCAGAATTAACGGCTGTATTGATCAGATTCTGAAAAATGATCGGCAGGGCGAGATGGAAGATCTTACTGTAAAAACCTTTTTCTGGTGTATTTAAAGCTCTTCTGTTCTTTGAGCCCTTTTTTAATAAGCCGTTTGCGTTTACCTTCTCCATAGTACACTGCTCCTTTGATTCTGTAATATCTTAAGTATTATAACTTCAATATAGATCGGAAGAGCGTCGTGTAGGGAA
>CALIZJ010000124.1 GCA_938028845.1 uncultured Blautia sp. | reverse complement strand
CCGGGACGGTGGTCGTTCAGGGACAAAAGATCGGATGGGACGTGGATTTTCCAAGATCTGTGGGCATGATCATTGAAAACCCTGGTTTTCTCCCGCAGCTTGGCGGCTTTGCCAATCTGAAGAGACTGGCTGCCATACAGCGGAAGGTGACAGACGAGCAGATCCGAAACAGTATTGCCAAGGTAGGCCTTGATCCCTTTTCCAAGAAAAAGGTGGGACAGTATTCTCTGGGTATGCGGGAACGCCTGGGCATCGCACAGGCGATCATGGAGAACCCCAGCCTTCTGGTACTGGATGAGCCCTTTAACGGGCTGGATAAGAGAGGCGCTTTGGCGGTGTGCCAACTGCTGGACGAGCTTCGGAGCAGAGGCAGGACAATTCTGCTGGCGGCCCACAATATAATGGAAATTGAGTATCTCTGCGATACGATTTGCGAGATGGACGCAGGAGTGCTTACACAGCTGAAGTGAGAAATAGATCCTGCAAAATCTGTAAGGTCTTGCTTTATATTTGAGGAGAATGTAATCTATAATAAGTATATAAAAACTTATTAAATGAGGTGAGGCGGTGTGAAAAAGATCAGTCAAAAAATGAATGTAAAACAAAAGAACAGGAGCCGCGTTGGGAAATTTATCTCCTCAGAAGGGAATACTTCCAAGGGAGAAATCGCCAAAAATCTCCATTTAAGCATGCCTACAGCTCTTCAGATCGTAAAGGAGCTTACAGAGCTTGGAATCGTTGTGGAAGAAGGGGAATACCAGTCCACCGGAGGGCGCAAAGCGAAAGTCCTCTCCATTGCCAGGACTGCAGGCTATGCGGCGGGGGTAGATATTACAAATAATCATATTACCTGGGTAATGGTAAACGCCAGAAAAGAGATTGTTGCCTCCAGACGCATACGCAGGCCCTATGGAACGGACCGGGAATATAACCGGTTCCTGGAAGAAGAAACGGCGGCGTTCCTAAAAGAGACAAAGGTGCCTGAAGAAAAGATTCTTGGGGTGGGATTTTCCCTTCCCGGGATCGTGGACAAAGAAAAAAAGATCCTGCTCCGTTCACATACCTTAAAAGTGGAAAATGTAAGTTTTCAGGAAATAGGAGAGGCATTTGGCTATCCGTACATATTGGAAAATGATGCAAACAGTGCGGCGGAAGCAGAGATAGGGGATAATATGCCTGATGCAGTCTATCTGTCTTTAAGCAATACAGTAGGCGGAGCTATTTATATGGATCACAGACTATATGAGGGAAAAAATTTTAAGAGCGCAGAATTTGGACATATGATCCTGGAACCGGGAGGGAGAAAGTGTTACTGCGGAAAGAGAGGATGTCTGGATGCTTATTGCAGAGCAGGGCTTCTTTCGGAAGCGGCAGGCACCAGTCTGGATGGTTTTTTTGCATTGGTAAGGCAGGGGGATGCCCATATGAAAAAGGTATGGGAAGAATACCTGGAGCATCTTGCCGTGGCTGTGTCCAATTTACGGATGGCATTTGACTGTGATGTGGTTCTTGGAGGGTATGTGGGAGGCTATATGGAAGAATTTATGGCCGATCTGTCCGAAAAAATTCAAAAATTAAATATCTTTGATAAAGATACCAGCTATCTCCACGGAGGAAAGTATAAGCTGGAGGCTTCTGCCTATGGAGCTGCTCTGTATTTTATCCGGGAGCTGTTTGAAACTTCTCTTTAAAAGAAAAGAATATTGACTTTCCGAAACCGGCGTGCCATAATAAAGATACTTTGATAAAATATTTTATAAAAGTTGGCTCAAAGGAGGATTAAAAATGGAAGGCAAAATGAAAGTAGCGGTTATGGAAGGAATCGGCAAGATCGGCTTTACAGAAAGAGATATCCCGGTACCTAAAGACGACGAAGTGTTAGTAAAGCTGGAATATGTAGGAATCTGCGGCAGTGATCTCCACTACTATGAATCCGGCGCCATTGGAGACTATGTGGTAAAACCGCCTTTTGTACTGGGGCATGAGCCAGGCGGTGTCGTAGTGGAAGTAGGAAAAAATGTTTCTCATTTGAAAGTGGGAGACCGGGTTGCCCTGGAACCGGGAAAGACCTGCGGCCACTGTGAGTTTTGCAAAGAGGGAAAATATAATCTCTGTCCGGATGTGATCTTTTTTGCTACGCCTCCTGTGGATGGGGTGTTCCAGGAGTACGTGGCTCACGAAGCAGATCTGTGCTTTAAACTTCCGGATAATGTAAGCACATTAGAAGGAGCGCTTATTGAACCTCTGGCTGTAGGATTCCATGCGGCTATTCAGGGAGATGCCCATTTGGGCCAGAAGGCGGTCGTTATGGGAAGCGGCTGTATCGGCCTGGTATCCATGATGGCTTTAAAGGCAAGAGGTGTGTCCGAAGTCTATGTAGTGGATATTATGGAAAAACGTTTGGACAAGGCGATGGAGCTTGGCGCTGACGGAGTGATAAACGGGGCAAAAGAAGACGTGGTATCTAAGGTGATGGAGCTTACAGGCGGCAAAGGCGCTGACCTTGTGATAGAGACGGCAGGAACAGAGATCACTACCAGACAGGCGATTTCCCTGACTAAGAAAGGGTCTACCATCGTATTGGTAGGATACAGCAAATCCGGAGAAATGACCCTGCCGATGAGCCTTGCTCTTGACAAAGAGCTGACCTTTAAGACGGTATTCCGTTACCGTCACATTTATCCTATGGCGATAGATGCCGTAGCGAAAGGGAAAGTAAACCTTAAGGGAATCGTGACAGACATCTTTTCCTTGGATGAAGCTCAAAAGGCAATGGATTACAGCGTAAATAATAAAGCGGATATTGTAAAAGCAGTAATAAAGGTCACAAAAGACTGAGTATCTTTTCATAAAAAAGCAGTTTTAAATCAGTTTTCATCAGAAGAGCTTGCACAGGCGGAGCTGGAAGAAGATTGAACGAAAGGTGTTAAAAAAGGGAGAGCATGTGTTTGCATGGTCTCCCTTTTACTTTTAAATTTCACAAGGATATTACGTATCCGGCTTTAATGGGTGCGGATGGCAGTATCCCGAAAACAAAAGTGGTCGGGACGGTGCCTGGACTGTGTGTACTCAAACATAATGCCGTCAGAGTTAAAGGTCTGGCTTGTGATGACGGCAAGAAAATCATAATCCTGCAGATCCAGATATTTTTCGTCCGCCTGGGTGACACGTTCTGCGGTCACTTTTCTTTTACTGGTTACGATCTGCAGCCCAAGGGTATTTTCCACATAATCATAAACAGAATGTCTGCATATTTTAGGCGTCAAACCGGGAATGATAGATTTCAGGAACATATTGATGTCAAAGATCAGCGCCTTCCCATCCAGATAACGGACACGCTGCACGTAGTAAAGTTCACTTCCCACCGGAAACCCTGTTTTTTTGCTGATGCGTTCATCGCTTACGATCTCTGCAAACTGAACCACCTTAGTAGCTGCCTTTTTATGGTTGCGGGCGGCGGATTCCTTAAAGGATTCTATGCCGCCGATGATAAAATCGGTCTGCTCCACAGGCTGGTAGATTACGCGTACGCCTTTTCCGTGCAGGGACTGGACGTAACCGTCCTTTGCCAGCATACTGATGGCACGGCGCACAGTGTTGCGGGAACAACTGTAAAAAGTGATCAGGGTGTTTTCAGAAGGCAGCAGTTCCTGGTAGGGATAATCCTCATTTTCTATTTTTTGTTTTAGGTCCTTATAAATGGTTTCAAATTTAGATTTGGGCATTTAAGGATACTACCTCCACTTGTTTAAACATTTTAAGAATATTATAAACAAAATACAGAATAAGTCAACAAGATTAAGAATATAAAATCACTGTTGACTTGTTTAAACAAGTGTGATATAAATGGGTTATGAAATGTACGTACATAATTAAAAGGTAAGTGGAGGTAGAGAAATGGGAAAGTATGCACAGGAAGCAGAAGAGCTTCTCGGACTAGTTGGCGGAAAATCGAACATTGCAGCCGTATCCCACTGCGTTACGAGAATGCGGTTCGTCTTAAATGACCCGTCGAAAGCAGATATTAAAAAAATCGAGAGCATGAAAGTGGTAAAAGGAACCTTTACCCAGGCCGGACAGTTCCAGGTCATCATTGGAAACACAGTTTCTGATTTTTACAATGATTTTACCAGTGTGGCCGGCATTGAAGGAGTGTCTAAGGACGCGGTGAAACAGGCGGCGAAGAAGAACCAGAATCCTCTCCAGAGGGCCATCGCAGCGCTGGCTGAAATTTTCGCACCGCTGATTCCGGCCATTATTACCGGCGGTTTGATCTTAGGTTTCCGCAACTGTATTGACAGTATGTATCTTTTTGAAAACGGGACAAAGACCCTGTGTGACATCAGCCAGTTCTGGAGCGGCGTGGACAGCTTCCTGTGGCTGATCGGTGAAGCGGTATTCCATATGCTGCCGGTAGGTATTTGCTGGTCAGTGACGAAAAAAATGGGAACTACCCAGATGCTTGGTATTGTCCTCGGTCTGACGCTTGTTTCCGGACAGCTTTTAAATGCGTACTCAGTGGCAACGACTGCGCCGGCAGATATCCCTTATTGGGACTTCGGGTTTGTAAAGGTAAACATGATCGGATACCAGGCACAGGTACTCCCGGCAATTCTGGCAGCTTTTTGTCTTGTATATCTGGAAAAATTCTTCCGGAAGATCACTCCACAGGTTATCTCTATGGTTGTGGTACCCTTCTGCAGTCTTGTACTGGCAGTTATGGCGGCGCATTTTATCCTGGGTCCTATTGGATGGAAGATTGGTTCTGCTATTTCCAGCGTAGTATACGCAGGTATCACAGGATCCTTTAAAGTTATATTCGGCGCTGTATTCGGTTTTGTGTATGCGCCCCTTGTTATTACCGGACTTCATCATATGTCAAATGCCATTGACCTGCAGCTGATCGCAGATTACAGCGGGACTATGCTGTGGCCGATGATTGCTTTGTCTAATATTGCACAGGGATCTGCTGTACTGGCTATGATCTATCTTCAGAGAAAGGATCAGGAAGCGCAGGAAGTAAATATCCCATCCTGTATCTCCTGCTACCTGGGAGTTACGGAACCGGCGATTTTCGGTGTAAACTTAAAACATGTCTTTCCATTTGTATGCGGTATGATCGGTTCTGCTCTTGCAGGAGCTTTAAGCGTACTTACCAGTACAACGGCAAATGCCATCGGCGTAGGCGGAATTCCAGGAATTTTATCTATCCAGCCCGCCTATATGGGAACCTTTGCTCTTAGCATGGCAGTAGCGATCGCAGTTCCCTTTGTTCTGACTGTGATCGTAGGAAAAAGAAAGCTTGCAGTAAGCACGGAACAGACAGAAGCAGCGTCCCCCATTATTATAGAAGAAGAGGAAGAACCTGCAGAAACCGCAGCTGAAGAAAAAGAAACGGTACTCCGCTCCTTCTTAAGCGGAGAAGTGATCCCTCTTTCGGAGGTAAATGACGGCGTATTTTCAGAAGGGATTATGGGTGATGGTCTTGCCGTCCGTCCTGACGACAATGTGGTTTATGCGCCGGCAGACGGAAAAGTGATTGCAGTGATGGAGGAATCCAGACATGCCTGCGGACTTGCCCTTGCAAAAGGTATGGAGATTCTTATCCATGTAGGTATTGATACGGTAAATATGCATGGAGACGGTTTTGAATATTTTGTCAAAGAAGGCGAAACCGTAAAAGCAGGCGCGCCTCTGATCCGTTTTGACCGTGAAAAGATAAAGAAAGCAGGTTATACGGACGTGACTGTATTTGTAGTCACAGAAGAAGGAAATGCTTCCGATATCAAGATGCATACAGGAATGAAAGCAGCGGCAAAAGAGACGGAGATTTTAAGTTATAAGTAGGAGGAGCAGCCATGGGAAGCTTTAAAGACAAAGTTGTTTATCAGATCTATCCGAAATCCTACTATGATGCAAACGGCGATGGAATAGGGGATTTGCGGGGAATTATAGAAAAACTGGATTATCTGAAATGGTTAGGGATCGACGATATATGGATCACCCCTGTATTTGTATCCCCCCAAAATGACAATGGCTACGATGTTGCGGATTATAAAAGCGTAGACCCTCTTTATGGAGATATGAAGGATCTGGAAGAATTGATCTCCTCTGCCAGGGAAAGAGGAATGGGGATCATGCTGGACATGGTATTTAACCATACTTCCACAGAACACCAATGGTTTAAACGTGCCCTTAACGGGGAAAAAGAATACATGGACTACTATATCTTTAAAGATGGAGATCCGTGGAATCCGCCTACAAACTGGGAATCAAAATTCGGGGGAAATGCCTGGGAATATGTACCGTCCCTGAAAAAATGGTACCTTCACCTTTTTGATAAGACACAGGCGGACCTGAACTGGGAAAATCCCAAAGTACGCAAAGAATTAAAAGATGTGATCCTTTTCTGGAAAGAAAAGGGGGTAACGGGTTTCCGGTTCGATGTGGTAAACCTGATCTCCAAACCGGAAAAATATGAAAATGATTATGAGGGAGACGGAAGAAGATTTTACACAGACGGTCCCCATGTCCATGAATATTTGAAAGAGCTGGTAAAAGACACAGGGATCGGGGATATGATAACTGTGGGAGAGATGTCCTCCACCTCCCTGGAGAACTGCATCCGCTATACGAACCCGGAAGAAAAAGAGCTGAGCATGTGCTTTAACTTCCACCACCTGAAAGTGGACTATAAAGACGGAAATAAATGGGAGCTCCAGCGCCCAGATTTCAAGGCACTGTACAACCTGTTTAAAAAATGGCAGGAGGGGATGGAAAAAGCAAAGGGATGGAACGCCGTTTTCTGGTGCAACCACGACCAGCCAAGAATCGTATCCAGGTTTGGAAACGACAAAGAATACTGGAAAGAATCGGCAAAGATGCTGGGCACAGCCATCCATATGCTTAGGGGAACACCTTATGTATACCAGGGAGAAGAGCTGGGAATGACCAATGCGTATTTTACGGATATTGACCAGTATAAAGATGTGGAAAGCAAAAATTATTATGAGATCATGAGAAAACAGGGAAAAACCCATGAGGAAGCCCTTCAGATCTTAGGACAGCGCTCCAGAGACAACGGACGTACGCCCATGCAGTGGAGCGGTGCGGCCCATGGGGGATTTTCCAAGGCGGAACCCTGGATCGGTATTCCCAAGAATTATACCTGGATCAATGTGGAGGCAGAGATGGACGACCCGGATTCCATATTAAATTATTATCGGAAGCTGATCGCCCTGAGAAAAGAACTGCCTGTTATTAAAGAGGGTGCCATAGAGTTTATTTCCCATGAAGATCCCCATGTGTTTGCCTACCGGAGAAGTCTTGGCGAGGAAGAGCTTCTGGTGTTTAACAATCTGGGCGAAAAAGAGATAAAAATAGACGGGTTTGAACCCAAAGGATACGAAAAGATCATAGGAAATTATGAAGGCATTGCTGTACAAGAGAACGGGTTTGTGTTAAGATTATATGAAACAGTGGTATTAAAAAAACTGTAAAAAACCGCAGCCACGGCTGTGAAAAAGAAAGGGAGATACGATTATGAAAGAATTCAGCTACACGATCAAAGACGAAATCGGTATTCACGCAAGACCAGCAGGTCTTCTTGTAAAAACAGCAAAAAAATTTGAGAGCAAAGTTACCATCCAGAAAGGCGAAAAATCAGCAGATGCATCTAAGCTGATGGCACTTATGGGACTGGCTGTAAAATGTGGAGATGAAGTAAAATTTACCATTGAAGGACCAGACGAAGAAGCTGCCGCAGCAGAACTTGAGCAGTTCATGAAAGAAAATCTGTAATATATATTATCCCTTCCTTACAGGGGAAACGGGGAGGTGCACAGGAGTCCTCCCGGGCAGCAGCCAAAAAGGAGAAATTTATGGAGAAGTATACTGGAAAGTCAATTTTAAAAGGGATAGCGATCGGTAAAATCTGTTTTTACTCCAAGGGAGAGCTCCAGGTAAAAAGGACAAACGTACAGGATACCCAGCACGAGCTTGACCGCTTTGAAAAGGCAAAGGAAAAGACCATTGACCAGCTTCACGCATTGTATGACAAAGCCCTGAAAGAAGTGGGAGAGGCAAACGCCTCCATTTTCGACGTACATGCCATGATGCTTGAAGATGACGACTATAACGATTCCATAAAAAATATGATCGTAAGCCAGTCTGTAAATGCAGAGTATGCCGCTGCTATTACAGGAGATAATTTCGCAAAGATGTTTTCTGAAATGGACGACGAATACTTTAAGGCAAGAGCAGCGGACATTAAAGATATTTCCGAAAGGGTGATCACGAATCTTCTGGGAAGGCACGGAGAAGCCGGCATAGGAGACGAACCGGCTATTATCGTGGCAAAAGATCTGGCGCCCAGCGAGACGGTGCAGTTGGATAAAGAGAAGCTTCTTGCCTTTGTGACAGAGCTGGGATCATCCAATTCCCATACAGCCATCCTGGCAAGGATGATGGGGATACCGGCGCTTATCGGGATTCCTATCAAAGAAGAATGGGACGGAAAAATGGCAGTAGTGGACGGATATACAGGAACTCTGATCATAGAACCGGACGAAGAGCTACTGAATGATATGCGTAAAAAACAGGAGCAGGATGCGGAAGACGCCCGGCTGCTCCAGCAGTTAAAAGGAAAAGAAACGGTTACTCTGGACGGCAGGGAGATCAAGCTTTATGCAAATATCGGAAATGTTTCCGATGTGGCCTCCGTACTTGCCAATGATGCGGCAGGAATCGGTCTTTTCCGAAGTGAATTTTTATATCTGGAATCAGACCGCCTGCCTACAGAGGAAGAGCAGTTCCAGGCATATAAGCGGGTGGCGGAGACTATGGCAGGAAAGAAGGTCATTATCCGTACCCTGGATATCGGCGCAGATAAGCAGGTAGAGTATTTTAATCTGGGAAAAGAGGAAAACCCGGCTATGGGATACCGTGCCATCCGTATCTGCTTAAAGCAGCCGGATATCTTTAAGACACAGCTTCGTGCCCTATTAAGAGCGGCGGTATTTGGAAATATATCCATTATGTATCCGATGATCATTTCCGTGGACGAAGTAAAACAGATCTCCCGCATTGTAGATGTGGTATGTGCGGAACTGGAAGAGATGGGGGTTCCCTATAAGCGCCCGGAGCAGGGAATCATGATAGAAACCCCTGCGGCTGTTATGGTGGCGGACGAGCTGGCGGAGCTGGTGGATTTCTTCAGTATCGGAACCAATGACCTGACCCAGTACACCCTTGCCATTGACCGGCAGAATGAGAAATTAGACGATTTTTATGATTCCCATCATCCTGCGATCCTCCGTATGATCCAGATGGTAGTGGACAGCGCCCACAAACATGGAAAATGGGCGGGAATCTGCGGCGAACTTGGAGCAGATTTAGAACTGACGGAAAAATTTGTCCGTATGGGAGTTGACGAATTATCCGTATCGCCGTCTATGATCCTGAAAATCAGAAAGATTATTCGCGAAATGAAAGTCTCAGAATAAGAAAAAATGAGATAAAACAGTAAAAATAATAATATCCCGGTATTTTTTCGGTATATTCCGGAAAAAATCGGGATATTTTTTAGTTTACGAATGACTGCATTAGGGTGTATAATATATTATAATGGCAGAAAATTTTTTTTGCTTGCAATGACTGACTGACATTTCTTTCTTGTCCGGGCAGTAGTTGCAGAAAACTGACGGAATTTATGACGTCATGCTGCTGTATTTCTAAATACTATAAAACTAAAAAGAGAGGAAAAAACATGACACGCAGAGACAAAATTGTGGTAATTGGTGCAGGCAATGTAGGAGAGGCCATTGCATACACTCTGATGGTGCGCATGCAGGCGAACGACATTGTTTTGATCGATGTAAATGAAGACCGTGCAAAAGGCGCGGCGCTTGATATTGCGCATGGCACAAGCTTTTTTAAGGACATCAATGTAAAACAAGGCGGATATGAAGAGTGTAGAGATGCAAGAGTTATTATCATTACGGCCGGGGTGGCGAGAAAACCTGGCCAGTCAAGACTGGATCTGGCAAAAATCAATGTGGGAATTGTAAAAAGCATAACGAAAAATATCATGGAATATGCGGTAAATCCGTTGATCCTGGTAGTTTCCAACCCGGCGGATATTACAACGGCTGCGGTACAGGAAGTTTCAAAGCTCCCGGTGAAACGAGTGATCGGAAGCGGTACCTCCTTGGATACTGCGCGTATGCGTTATCTGCTCAGCGAGAAGCTGAAGGTAAATATCGAAGATATCAACGCGTATGTAGTAGGAGAGCATGGAGACAGCCAGGTTCCGGTTTTCAGTTCTGCGAATATAGGCGGATTCCTTCTGGATGATTACTGCCGCCAGACCGGAATCGAGATCGATAAAGAAGAGATTGCAAGAAGAACGAAAGACGGCGGTGCAGAGGTTATTAAGCTGAAAGGCGCCACCTTCTACGGAATTGCCATGGCGGTATCGAACATCATTGAGACGATCATGAGAGACGACCGGGCGATCATCCCTGTATGCCATGTGTTAGGAGAAAGATTTGGAGACTGGGCAGGCGTGCCTGTATCCATGCCCTGCCGCATTGGCTGGGAAGGAATTGAGAAGACTTTTGAGATATCCATGAATGAGGAAGAAAAGGCAGCTATGGAGAACTCAGTAAAAATATTGAGAGAATTTATGGAAAGCGTTAGAAATGCATAGGAGGATATAAAAAAATGGACAAAAAAGAATTTGCTTTAAAACAGCACGAAGAATGGAACGGAAAAATTGAGGTTGTAAGCCGGGCAAAGGTGGAGACACCGGAAGATTTGGCAGTAGCCTATACCCCGGGCGTAGCAGAGCCGTGCCTGGAAATCGCAAAGGATGTGGATCTGTCTTATAAATATACCCGCAGGGGAAATATGGTAGCGGTTATCACAGACGGAACCGCTGTTCTTGGCCTTGGAGACATCGGACCAGAAGCAGGTATGCCTGTTATGGAGGGAAAATGCGTTTTGTTTAAAGAATTTGCCAATGTAGATGCTTTCCCTCTTTGTGTACGCAGCAAGGACGTAGATGAGATCGTGCATACGGTTTCCATGATCGCCGGAAGTTTTGGGGGAATTAATCTGGAGGATATTTCTGCACCCAGATGTTTTGAAATCGAGAAAAAATTAAAAGAGTGCTGCGATATTCCCATTTTCCACGATGACCAGCATGGTACAGCCGTAGTAACAGCAGCGGCTTTGATCAATGCGTTAAAGGTTACCGGAAAGAAACTTTCTGATGTGAGAGTCGTTACCTCCGGAGCTGGTGCAGCGGGAATCGCGATCATTAAGCTTCTTGTAAAACTGGGTCTGAAAGAAGTGATCATGTGCGACAGAAAAGGCGCGATCTACGAAGGCAGAGAAGGCTTAAATAAAGAAAAAATGGAAATGGCAAAGATTTCCAATCTGGATAAAAAGCAGGGCTCCCTTGCAGATGTGATCAAAGGGGCAGACGTATTTATCGGAGTTTCCGCACCGGGAACTGTGACTGAAGAAATGGTGAAATCCATGGCGGATAAGCCGATCCTCTTTACTATGGCAAATCCGGTTCCGGAGATCATGCCGGATGCGGCAAAGGCAGCAGGCGCCGCTGTAGTTGGTACCGGAAGAAGCGACTTCCCTAATCAGATCAACAACGTACTTGCATTCCCGGGAATCTTCAGAGGAACACTGGATGTCCGTGCAACGGATATTAACGACGAAATGAAGATCGCGGCTGCATATGCCATCGCAGACCTGATCGAAGAGAAAGATTTGAACGCGGATTACATTATCCCAAATCCATTTGACAAGCGCGTAGTTGAAGCAGTATCCAAGGCAGTTGCCAAGGCTGCAAGAGAGACAGGCGTAGCAAGACTGTAAGTTAAGAAGAAACACATAAAAAGCTGTTTTTCCTTTTAGAGTGAAAAACAGCTTTTTTGTGCGTCAGAAGCAGGAAAACAAGAGGTCTTTCCCATTGCCTTTCCTGCTGTAATATTTTATAATAGCGTCATATCATAAGGACAAACTGCCCTTATGGGAAAATAGAAAAAAGGAGAGCATACTTTATGAAATTTATATATCCGGCAGTATTTCAAAAAACAGAAGATGGGACATTTACAGGATATTTTCCAGATCTGGAGTGCTGCTATGCAAAGGGAGAGACTTTAGACGATGCCATTGAAGCGGCAAATGAGGCGGCATATAATTGGATATCTCTGGAGCTGGAAGAGGACGGAGAGCTTCCGGCTATTTCCGAGCAGAGCGACATGGATCTTAAAGAAGGGGATATTGTGAGAAATATTTCTGTGAATATTCGTTTTTATGAGGGATGGGATGAGTAAAACAGTGCCAAGCGAGGGGCTCAGTAAAAAAATTTGTTTAAAGCTGCAGCCTCCCACAGAAGAGGACAGCCGTTCTTACCAGCAAAGGATAACAGACAGTTTAAGAGAACAGGGTGTGGATGCACCTATGACCATAGAGGTGATGGGAAAGCTGTATCCTTTGTGTGACCTGGCAGGGTGGGAGGTGACGGTATCCCTTGCCTGGGATGGTATGCAGTGGGTCATTGTGGATATAGAGGCCGGAGATGCCAGGCAGGCACATTATGGATATGCAGCAGACATCGGAAGCACTACCGTTGCCGTCCGGCTTATAAATTGTGAAACAGGAGAATGTCTGTATGAGGCAGGCTGCTACAGCAGGCAGATTTCATACGGAACAGACATCCTTACCAGGATCTTTTACTGTAAGGACGATGCAAAAAAACGCAGGGAACTGCAGAAGGCTACTATTGACACACTTTTAGATGATATAAAAGAAATAGAAGAAAAAACAGGGATTGGACCCGAACAATGTATCCAGATGGTGATAGCGGGAAATACAACAATGATACATTTCCTTTTGGATATGGATGCCTTTTGCGTGTTTTCCTCTCCCTATGCAGTCAGGGCGGACAGACCAGGATTCCTGTACAGCAAAGAACTGGGTATTCCCGTAAAAGGATATTTATACTGTTATCCGGGAAAGTCTAATTACCTGGGCGGAGATATCATCAGCGGCGTGGTGGCTGTGGGGCTTCATAAAAGCGAAGATATCCAGGTGTTTTTTGATATCGGAACCAATGGAGAGCTTGTTATTGGAAACAGGGAGTTCCTTCTCTGTGGAGCCGGTGCAGCCGGACCGGCGCTGGAAGGGGGATCGGTGCGTACGGGGATGCGTGCCTGTGAAGGAGCAGTGGACCGGGTAAAGATACAGGATGGAAAGATATGCTGCCATGTGATCGGAGAAGGGGAAGCGGAAGGAATCTGCGGTTCCGGGATCATAGAACTTCTCTCGGAATTGTTTTTAAACGGCTGGATCAATATTTTGGGTAAACTTCAGCCGGAGAAAAGCCCTTTCATTACAGAGAGAGAAGAGACTTTGGCAGTGGAATATGCCCGGGATTTGTTTTTTTATCAGGATGACATTGATGAATTTATAAAAACAAAAGCGGCGGCAAGCACTATGGTAGAGTATATGTTCCGGGAATCCGGGATCACCCTGGATGAAGTCGCCGGATTCTATGTGGCGGGAGCTTTTGGCAAACATGTAAATAAGGAAGCGGCGGTCACTATCGGCTTGTATCCGGACATGGACAGGGAGAGGCTGATGAGTGCTGGAAATGCTTCTCTTAACGGCGCTTCAAAACTGCTTATGGATAAAAAGATTTTAGAAGAAATAGAAGACATTCTGAACAAAATGGTATACATCCAGTTCGGAGCCGTAGAAGATTTCCTTCATATGATGGTTGCAGCCCAGGCAATTCCCCATACGGATTTGGAACGTTATCCGACAGTAATGGAAAAACTTGCAGAAAGAAAATAGGAAAAAGGAGTTTAGGAATGGGTTTTTCGTTAGATATTGATATTTCCGCACTGACAGTATTTCTTCAGGGACTTTTAAGCTTTTTTTCGCCTTGTGTGCTGCCGCTGATCCCTTTGTACATCGGGTATCTTTCCGGGGGAACGGCCACACGGGGAGAAGATGGAAAGCTCCATTATAAAAAGAGCAAGGTGATGCTGCATACGGTATTTTTCGTTTTGGGAGTCAGCTTTGCTTTCTTTCTTCTGGGACTTGGCGTATCTGCCCTTGGAAGTTTTTTACGGGATAATCATTTGCTTTTTGCCAGGATCGGAGGCGTTCTTGTTGCAGCCTTTGGTCTGTACCAGATAGGGATTTTTAAAAAGAAGGATGCCCTGGAGAAAGAGCGGAGGCTTCCTTTTAAGCTGAACTACCTTGCTATGTCTCCGGTGACGGCTCTGCTTATGGGCTTTACCTTTAGTTTTGCCTGGACGCCTTGTGTGGGACCGGCTCTGGCAAGCGTTCTTATCATGGCGGCTTCTGCTGAGACACAGGCGGCTGGTTTTCTGCTTATCGGAATCTATACCCTTGGGTTTGTCCTGCCTTTTTTGGCAGTGGGACTGTTTACCACGACCCTTCTGGAATTTTTCAAGAACCATATGAATGTGGTAAAATATACGGTGAAGATCGGCGGAGTCCTTATGGTGGTCATGGGTATTTTAATGACCACCGGAAAGATGAACGATGTGACTGGATACTTATCCGACATTTCCGGCTCTGCCCAGACAGAACAGACCCAGGAGGAACCGGCAAAAGAGGAAGAGCAGTCCTCTTCTGAAACAAAAGGGGAGGAGCCGGATTCTTCAGAGCAGGAAGATACAGATTCCAGCGAGGATGCTTTGGATGACGCCGTACCGACGGAAACACCAAAGGCGACAGCAACTCCCGCGCCTACAGTTACCCCGACCCCTATTCCTGCTATGGACTTTACTTTAAAGGATCAGTATGGAAATACACATACCTTGTCCGATTATAAGGGGAAAACCGTATTTTTGAATTTCTGGGCTACCTGGTGTCCGCCCTGTAAGGCGGAAATGCCGGACATCCAGAAGATTTATGAAACGTATGACCAGGAAGGGGAAGATGCTTTGGTAGTCCTTGGGGTAGCGGCGCCTAACTATGGGAACGAAAAATCAGAGGAAGAGATCGTAGAATTTTTAGAGGAAAACGGCTACACCTATCCGGTGGTCATGGATACAGATGGAAGTGTGTTTATGGAATACGGAATTTATTCCTATCCCACCACATTTATGATCGACAGGGATGGAAATCTGTTTGGCTATGTGTCAGGGCAGCTCAGCGAAGAAATCATGCATGACATTATCCGCCAGACAATGGAAGGCGTCCGTGACTGATCAGCAAAAAACAGGAAAAACCAGTCAGAAGAAGGTGGATGGATCAAGATGGATCAGTACAGACAGTTATGTGAAAAATGGCGGAAAGAATTTTTAAAAATGGATGTGGAGGCTGCTGCCCGAAAGCTTCCGGGAATCCTGCTTTCGGATCAGGAGGTAACACTGAATTATTTTACACAGCCCCACACCATCAGCCGGACAACGGGAGAAATAAAAAACAGGAAAACCGGCGAGTGGGTGAAAGATTTCAGAAATCTTATGATTCTTTATCATCTCCTGTATTACTCTAAGGAAGAACCTGCTCTTTCCGGTGAGTGGGTTCCTTTCCGGCAGTTAAAAACAGCGGGGATTTTTGACGGGGCATACAGGAAAATGGTTTTAGAGCCCCTGGCAGAGGCTTTTTCTGGAAAAGTAAAGTCTCTGGAAAAGGCGGCGGATACCCTTGGGTTTAAAAGAGAACGTTTTGGAGATATCAGCGTGGAGATACCGGTATTTGACTGCCTGTCTCTTATTTTGATCTTTTGGGATGGAGACGAAGAGTATCCGGCACAGGCGAATCTTTTATTTGATAAAAATATTACAGATTTTACCCATCCGGAAACAGTAGTACTTATTGCTGAGGAAGCTGCGGCCAGGATGATCCAGGCAGCAGGTGAAAAACAGGATTAAAAAAATCATCGTTGACACAGGGGAAATCCTGTGCTATTATCTCCCCTAGGATGAGGAAAGGAGTTGTGGGAATGATTATTATTTCTTGCTGAGTGGACGAATTGTACAGAGTGTGCGGCGGACGGGAAAGGTCTGTCTGTTGTGCGGCAGCAGGAATAAGAGTGATTTCCATAACGGTTAAAAAAAGAATGGAAGCGGCTTTTATGCGGCTTCTTTTTCTTTTCTTTGGAAAATTCTGTAAAAGATCTCCATTCGGGGAGGGCTTATGGTATAGTGCCCATAGGTTTTACCAAAAAGCCTGCTGCCTGTAAAGGAGGTTTTTTTATGTCTATAATACAAGCGGAGCATTTAACTTTTGGGTATGAAGGCGCCCCGGAAAACGTTTTTGAAGATCTGTCTTTTCATTTGGATACAGACTGGAAACTGGGGCTGATCGCAAGGAATGGAAAGGGCAAGACTACCCTTCTTCGCCTGCTGAAGGGAGAGCTGAAAGGACAGGGGTCTGTGCGTATCTCTGTGCCGGTGGAATATTTCCCCCCGCAGGTGGAAAAGGAAGAATGTCTGACGATCGAAGTACTTGAGAAACACCAGCCCCAGGCTGAACTTTGGGAAATCTGCCGGGAATGTAATTATATGAACCTGGATACTGAGCTTCTTTACCGCCCTTTTAAGACTTTAAGCAGCGGAGAAAAGACAAAGGTACTTCTGGCGGGGCTTTTTGCCAGGGAGAGTGCGTTCCTTCTTATTGATGAACCTACCAACCATCTGGACGGGGAGGCAAGGGCTGCCATAGGAGAATATCTGAAATCAAAAAAAGGTTTTATCCTGGTATCCCATGACAGGAAGCTTTTGGATCTGTGTGTGGATCATGTGATGGTATTAAACCGTGAGGACATGGAAATCCGTCAGGGAAATTTCAGCGCCTGGTGGAAAGATAAAATGGAACGTGACGAATTTGAAAGGCGGGAAAACGAAAAGCTGAAAAAGGAGATCGGAAGGCTCTCTAAAGCTTCCGTCCAGACGAAAGCCTGGGCGGATCAGGTGGAAAGCAGAAAGATCGGGCGGGACCCCTATGACGGCGGAGTGACCGGCGGGCGGGAATACCTGGGAGAAAAGTCAAGAAAAATGCAGATGCGCAGAAAAAATCTGGAAAGACGGCAGCAAAGGGCCATTGAGGAAAAAAAGGAGCTTTTGAAAAACGTGGAGACGGTGGAGGATTTAAAGCTCATGCCTCTTGTTCATCATAAAGAAGTCCTGGCAGAAGTTAAGGAATGTACGCTTGCATATCCGGAAAAGACAGTGGCAGAACAGGTGGATTTTACCATAAAAAGAGGAGAAAAAATTTTCCTCTGCGGCTGTAACGGATGCGGGAAGAGCAGTGTGTTAAAGGTTCTGCTTTCCAGGATGGGCTGGGAGTTTCCAAAGGAAGAAAACGCCCTTCCTATTATACAGGAAGGCAGCATCCAGACGGCGAGCGGGCTGATCGTATCTTACGTTCCACAGGATGCCTCTTTTTTAAAGGAAAGCCTGATGGAATTTGCCAAAAGCCAAAAACTTGACGAGACGGTGTTTCTGACCTTGCTTCGTAAGCTGGATTTTCCCAGAGAGCATTTTAAAAAGGATATGTCCTGTTACAGTGCGGGCCAGAAGAAAAAGGTTCTCTTGGCGGCAAGCCTGAGTATGCCGGCCCATCTGTATGTATGGGATGAACCTTTAAATTATATAGACGTATTTTCCAGGATCCAGGTGGAGGAACTGTTAAAAGGAACTTCGCTGACGCTTTTGGCAGTGGAGCACGACCAGTTGTTTCGGAGAAATATAAATGGAAGGGAGATATTCCTGTTCCGCTGAGAAAGAATTTTCTTGACAGAGACGGGGAAAGATGCTATATTCTATCCAAGCAATGAAAAGGGAGTAGCTTAACATCCGGAAAGGATGGATTTGAAATCGTCATTCGATGTCCGCGGACATCCGTATCAAATGAAATAGCAAGACTTTTATTGTGGCAGATGTCATAATAGAAGTCTTTTTTATTATATTTTTATTTGTGAGTTCTATTTGACATCTGGAAGAACCCAGAAAAAAGGAGGAAAATTTTATGGGAAACGAATTAATGAGAAGAGAAGTAGGAGAAGCCCTTGGAGCAGGGGAGAGAGCGCTGAGCAGCCTGTACCTGGCACAGGAGAAACTAAACAGCGCGAGAAAATGGGGAATTTACGATATGGTAGGCGGCGGATTTTTTGGAGGACTTATGAAACATTCCAGGATGAATGACGCTGCAGCTTACCTTGAAAATGCAAAGAATGACCTTAGAGTATTTCAAAGGGAGCTTCGGGACGTACATCTTCCTATGGACATCCATGTGGATATTGGAAGTTTTTTAACTTTTGCAGATTTTTTCTTTGACGGCCTCATTGCAGACTATATGGTACAGGCAAGGATTGCAGAAGCCCGCAGCCAGATAGACGAGGCGGTGACACGGGTGGAAGCGCTTCTTGGCCAGTTAAAAGGGCTGTTACAGGAGTGAAAGAAAAACAGGTTATACTGATGGATAGGACAAATCAGATAAGGAGGAATGCATATGGGATGCTTAGGAAATTTATTATGGTTTATATTCGGCGGTCTTTTTAGCGGGCTAAGCTGGTGTCTGGCAGGCTGTCTGTGGTGCATTACCATAGTCGGCATCCCCGTTGGGAAGCAGTGCTTTAAACTGGCATCGCTGAGTTTCTTTCCATTTGGAAAGGAAGTGCGGTACGGCGGGGGTACGGGCTCCTTTTTGCTGAATCTGCTGTGGCTGATTTTTTCAGGATTTCTCTTGGCACTGGAGCATGTGGCGTGGGGCGCCCTGTTGTGTGTGACGATCATAGGGATACCCTTTGGACTGCAGCATTTTAAGCTGGCAAAGCTGGCATTGATGCCCTTTGGAGCGGAGGTTTATTAAATGAACAGATTTCAGAAGAAAACGCCCTGGGAAAAAGAATGGGAGCTTCTTGAGAAAAAGGAAAAGAAATATCTGGAAAAAAGAGCGGAGAAAAAAGAGTCCGCCCTGAACCGGTTTTTAGAGGAGAAAATACCGCAGAATTTACAGGAAAAGCTGGATATTGCTTTCTCAAAAGCTTTTGGCGTTATCTTTGATAAAGGCATTGGGATCATAGAAAAGACATACAAAAAGGATGAACTGAAAAAATCTTATCAGGTAGACGCGTATACAGCGGCTTTAAAGGATGACCGGAAGTCTCTGCGCCGGTTTTCCAAAAAAGCCGGCGCAGCAAGTCAGAAAAATCTTCTGTTTTCCGGTGTGGAGGGCGTTGGGCTTGGCGTGCTGGGAATCGGCATTCCGGATATCCCCATTTTTGTGGGGATGATTTTAAAAAGTTTGTATGAGATGGCGCTGCATTATGGGTTTACCTACGAATCAGAGGAGGAAAAATATTTTATCCTTCTCATTATAAGAGGAGCGCTGTCTTATGGAACAGGGCTTAAAAGCGTGCAGGAACAGGTGGAAACTTACAGCAGAGAAGAAAAACTGCCCGAGGCTTATGACCGGGAACAGGAAATACGCATAACGGCGCAGACGCTTTCAAAGGAGCTTCTATATATGAAGTTTCTCCAGGGAATTCCTCTTGTGGGAGCAGTAGGAGGCGTTTACGATGCGGTTTATCTGAAAAAAATTTTGGCATACGGCAGACTTAACTATCAGAAACGTTTTTTGCTTAAACATAAAAACGGAATTTTGCGGGAGGATTGGAACATAGAAAATGTGTAAAGACAGAGAAACAGAAAAAAGAGAAAATACATGGGAAGAAGGACAAAAAATGAAGGTAATTGCCCGGATACACAGTGATTTTCCTACGAAATTCGGGATTCCCCATCAAAGCGGCAGGATAGAAGCCCTTAAAGCGCGGATCATTTTTGAACCGCCGTATAGGAACAGAGATGCCTTCAGGGGGCTGGAAGAGTACAGCCATATATGGCTTATCTGGGAATTTTCAGAAGCGGTAAGGGAAGAGTGGACGCCTATGGTGCGGCCTCCCCGCCTGGGTGGAAATATCAGAAAAGGTGTATTTGCCACTCGTTCTCCTTTCCGGCCCAATCCTATTGGTTTATCCTGTGTAAAACTGGAAAATATAGAGTTTCATCCATCGCTTGGACCGGTGCTGCACGTGCTTGGGGCAGATTTAATGGATCAGACGCCGATTTATGACATAAAACCCTACCTTCCTGCGGCAGATTCCCATCCAGAGGCATTGGGGGGATTTTCAGGGCAGATCAAAGAGCATACACTGGAAGTGGAGTTCCCAAAAGAATTTTTAGAGGAGATTCCAATGGAAAAGAGAGAGGCGCTTTTTAAAGTGCTTGCCAATGACCCGCGCCCCGGGTACCAGAAAGACCCCAAGCGGATATACGGACTGGCCTTTGGGGATCAGGATATCCGTTTCCAGGTGGAGGATGATGTTCTCCGGGTGTGTGAGGTAACAAGATTTGAGAAAAAAGAAAAGGATATTTAGAAAAAGCAGTTGAAATTTTAAATGGTATCCTGTAGAATAAGTACAGTTTCATAATGCATGATATGCAAGCCTTCTCGCATCAAAACAGGCGAGAGGGCTTTTTTTGTGAAAAAGAAACAAAGGAGGAAAATTTATGGCAAAGACAGAAAATCCGATGGCAGCAAAACCGATGCTCCCTCTTCTGCTCTCTATGTCCATGCCTGTTGTTTTGTCTATGTTTATACAGGCGCTTTATAATATTGTGGACAGCATGTGGGTCGCCAGGCTGGGAACGGAGGCAATCACAGCGGTATCCCTGGCCTATCCCCTTCAGAACATCTCCATGTCGTTAGGCGTGGGAATGGGTATAGGCGTGGGATCTTTAATTTCCATGAGCATTGGGGCTAAAGACCAGGAGCAGGCCAATAAAGCGGCATCCATAGGAATTGCCCTTGTAACCGTCCACTGCGTTTTATTTGCGGCTGCAGGGCTTATCGTCACAAAACCGTTTTTAAGGATGTTCACAGACGACCCCAATACTTTTCAGTGGGCCTGTGATTACACTTATGTGGTTATGTGTGCCTCCTTTGGACAGCTTTTATCCATGTGCCTGGAAAAAATATTCCAGGGACTGGGGAAAATGAAAACGACCATGTTTTTGATGGCAAGCGGATGTATTATCAACATTGTGCTGGACCCGATCCTCATCTTTGGCTGGTTCGGTTTTCCTGCCATGGGAGTAAAAGGGGCGGCCATTGCCACAGTGGTGGGGCAGATCGTGGGCTTTCTGCTTTATGTAGTGATCTGTATTAGGAAAAATATCGGCATAAAGATCCATCCGCGGTATATGAAGCCGGACGGAACGATCATTAAAAAAATCTATTCCGTAGGGATCCCATCCAGCCTGATGCTGGCAATGCCTTCTCTTTTAGTGGGAGTCTTAAATGGCATCCTGACACAGATTGATAAAATTTATGTGGCTGTTTTCGGCCTGTATTTTAAACTGCAGACTTTTATAAATATGCCGTCCAGCGGTGTTGTCCAGGGAATGCGGCCGATTATTGGCTTTAACTATGGCGCTGGAAATTATAAAAGGGTTCGCCAGTGTGTGTCCTACAGCCTGAAGGTCGTGGCTTTGATCATGGTAATAGGAACCATAGGGGCCGTGGGATTCCCGGAACTGCTCCTTAGCATTTTCGATGCAGACAGCCAGCTTATGGAATATGGAGTACCTGCTTTTCGGGTGATTGGATTAAGCTTCATTTTTTCGGCGGTGGGTATTGTATGCGCCGGTGTTTTTGAGGCAATGGGAAAAGGAAAAAATTCTCTTCTGATCTCTCTTTTGCGGCAGTTTGTGATCATTCTTCCATTGGGATGGCTGCTTTCTGGGAAAATGGGTGCTATGGGAATCTGGATTACTTTTCCTATCGCAGAAGGAGCAGCGGCGGTGGCTGCCTGGGGGATGCTGAAAAAATCGGAAGTGTTCCGTGAAAATACAAAGGAGTAAAATATTGGGTAATAACACATCTTATCTGCTTAAAAGAAAGTTTTTTAACTTTTTTTTTGACAAAAGAGGAGAGATGTGTTATTCTTTTTTTTGAAAGTTAGCTTTCACTAACTGGTTCCGTAAGATACTGCTGTAAAAATAGGGAGGATGAAGATCCTCCCGTATTTGA
>CALIZJ010000123.1 GCA_938028845.1 uncultured Blautia sp. | reverse complement strand
AGCCGCATCCACCATCTGTCCCAAAGTAGGCGCGGGACAGGTATAATTGGAATGCGGTCCCATATGGAAAGCGATCCTGTCAGAATCCTCCCTGTGGGCTAGGATAAACTCCTTTACCTTTGCCAAACGTTCCGGAAATTCCGGGGCAGTTCCAAAAATAGTAGGAGCCAAATCCCCTCTGATGCCTGTTTCCTTTACCGCCTTAAGGACCTGCTCCTCACCGAAATAATGGTCGGCAAATACCGTCACCCCATTGTTCAGCATTTCCGCAATCCCAAGGAGAGTACCCACATAAACGTCATCGTCTGTCATCTTACTTTCATAAGGCCAGATCATCTCATTAAACCAGGCATTGGCAGTCACATCTTCCGCAATGCCTTTAAAAATGTTCATTGCCGTATGGGTATGGAGATTCGCCAGGCCAGGACTTACATAATATTTGCTGCAATCCAGAACCTCCTGTGCCTTGATAGAATAGCTGTCATCCTTTTCAGGCAGGATTTTTGCTATCTTTCCATCCTGCACATACAGGTTCTGCTTCTGTATGCACTGTGCCTTTTCATCAAGAAGGGACGCGCCTTTTAATAAAATTGTTTTCCCCATAAATTCTCCTTTCCGTATTGCCAGTAAAATTATAGCAAACGTCATAATTCTTTTTATTATGACATTTGCCGCGCTGATTTTTGCTGCATAAAACGCAGATATTTCCTATCAAAAATCGTGCGCATCCTCCCGGAGGGTTATAGTAAAAGACAAATTTATTTGTCTTTTACTATAATCTGTGGTAGCATAAATTCGTAATGCTTTTTTACAGCAGCATTTATTTATCTCATTTCATCCCGCAGGCCTGTCATCTAACGACTAATGCCTGCATTAGCCAAAGGAGCTGTCATGAAAAAAATATTAGTTATCGGATCTACTGTAGTAGATGTAATCATTGAGCTTATGGACCGCCTTCCGAAGACCGGAGAAGATGTCCATGTCCGCCGCCAGCAAATGTCTTTAGGAGGCTGCGCATTTAATGTATCAGATTCTATCCGTCATTTTCAAGTTCCCTACATACTTTTTTCTCCTGTGGGCACAGGAATTTACGGATATTTTGTACGGGAGGAACTAAAAAAAAGAGGCATTTCTTCTCCCATTCCTTCCCCGAACCAGGACAACGGCTGCTGCTACTGTTTCGTAGAAAGCACGGGCGAGCGGACTTTTAGCTCCTATCACGGAGCAGAATATCTGTTTCGCCGGGAGTGGTTCGACCTGATAAAGACCGAAGAGATCGACTCCGTTTATATCTGCGGCTTGGAAATTGAGGAAGTAACCGGAGACGTTATTGTAGATTTTCTGGAAAAAAATCCCCAGCTTAAGATCTTTTTTGCCCCGGGGCCCCGTCTTACGGTGATCGATTCTCTTCTCCTTGACCGCATTTACAGACTGTCTCCTATTCTTCATCTAAATGAAAGCGAAGCCCTAGAAGTCACCCGGGCGCAGCAGATCACCCAGGCGGCCAGAAGCCTCTATGACAGAACGCATAACACAGTCATCATCACGCTGGGAGATAAGGGCTGTTATTATTATGACGGAGACAAGGATGACATCGTTCCCCCGGTAAAAACCCGCCAGGTGGATACCATCGGAGCTGGAGACTCCCATATAGGCTCTGTAATCGCCTGTCTGAAGCGGGGCCAAAGTCTTTCCGCCGCCATTGCCAGCGCCAATAAAGTCGCCGCGGCAGTGGTGGGAAATTCTTCCGCCATCCTGCCGGATGAAGAATTTGCCAAACTTGATCTTATCTAAGTTTAAAGCAGCCTGATATCGCTTATCTCTTTCCGGAAGATCTTCGTCCGCTTGCTCTTATCTAAGTTTAGAACAGCTTCGCTTTTCACGAAGCTGTTTTTCTTTACTTAGGAAAAGCCTTCTGCTGCTTTTTCGGCTTACCTATTTTATCTGGGATAAGCTGTCTTATCCTATTTTCTTATCCAGTTCCCAGACTGCCTTCAGAAGATATTCCTGGAACTTTTCTTCATCCGCATCCATAAGGACCGTTACATGAAGTTCTTCCTCCGGTACCTTTCCTCTCATATCACAGAGAGTATTTCCTCTCATAGGTCCATCGGAACAATCGACAGAAACCGGCATTTTCACGCCTTTAAAGATTTCCGGGTGGAGCAGGTACATAAAAGTAGCCGCGTCATGTATGCAGGCTGCCTTTTTATCTCTGTATGCCGGGCTGTTTAGATAAAACTGCACCATTTTCCCCACTGCCTGAGCGATTTCTCCTCCATTATCCACCAAATCCTGTGCCTTTTCTCTTTCTATTCCGCAAAGATGGGTTGCGTCCAGCCCGCACATGACTATGGGAACCCCGCTGTTAAATACGATTGCCGCGGCCTCAGGGTCTTCATAAATATTAAACTCACTGGCAGAAGTAACGTTTCCCCCTACAGCAGCGCCGCCCATTAAAACAATCTCCTCTACCTTTTCCTTAACCTCAGGAAAAACATCAAACAGCAGCGCTACATTTGTCAGAGGTCCTGTGGGGATCAAAGTGATCTTTTCCCCTTCAGGGAGCTGCTGGAAAAGCTTATTCATAAATACTACTGCATTCTCCTGTACTGTCCTGCGTTTTGCGGCAGGAATTTCCACATCTCCCAATCCGTTCTTTCCATGGATATCCGATGCTGTTACCGGAGGCCGCAGCACAGGTGTACCGGCTCCCTTTGCCACCGGAATGTCAAGCTTGTAAAAATCTACAAGACGCAGTGCATTTTCTGTAACTTTTTCAATTGTCTGATTGCCGGCTACTGTAGTAATCCCTACAATATCAAAAGCATCCGGGCGGGCCGCCGCCAGGCACAAAGCAACGGCATCGTCAATTCCCGGGTCACAGTCCATAATGATTTTTCTTTTATTTGCCACTTAAACGTTCCCTCTTTTTCTTTCGGCTGTAATAGTAAATTCCAAGTCCAACTAAGGTGGTGAGATATGGAACCATCAAAATAATCTCATACGGCATTACAGAAGTAAGCTGCATGATATTTGCCAGCGCCTGAGCCGCACCAAAGAGAAGGGACACCAGGAAACCTCCCACCGGGGTGTCGCCGCCCATGCTGGACGCTGCCAGGGCAATGTACCCGCGGCCGCCGGACATATCCTTTGTAAACATGTTCATATAACCGCCGGACAGGTAGAAACCGCCCATAGCTGCGAGAACGCCGCTGATGATCAGGGCAATGTACTGAATTTTTCTAGAGCTGATACCTACGGATTCCGCTGCGTTTTTATTCTCTCCTACGGCACGGATGGACAATCCCAAAGGAGTCTTATACAAGAAGAGATGCATGACAATCACAGCCAGCAGCGCCAGCCAAGTGAGGGCATTTTGTCCGGAAAGGATCTCGCCGATAAACGGTATCTTATCGATCACAGGAATGGTGACGCTAGGAGTAGCAAAGCTTCTGATGGAAGAAGAAACACCGCGGTCTCCTGAGAAATACAGCATGATAAGGACCGTTCCTCCTGTGGCCGCCAGGTTAATGGCAATTGCCGCCAGGATCTCATCTGTTTTCAGGTTCAGTACAAAGAAGGCCAAAATAAGCCCGATCAGACCGCCTACGATCATAGTGATCAGAAGCCCCAGCCACGCGCTCTGGGTCAAAGAGGAAAAAATAACTCCAAACAAGGCGGAAAACAGAAGAATTCCTTCCAAAGCCATGTTGGTAATACCGGATTTCGCCGCGATGCCGGCTGCCAGGGTGGCAAAAAGGATCGGCGTAGCGGATCTTAAGATAGAACTGAAAAAATCAGGGGATAAAATCGCATTCCACATACTTATGCCACCTCCTCGTCTTTAAGAGATGCTTTCGCCTCTCTTGCGATCAGTTTATGTTTATACTTGCTCAGGAACTGCTCTGCCACAACAAGCATGATGATGATACCCTGTGTGATCTGCACGATTTCCAAAGTAACATCTGTCCTTCTTGCCATGATGGAAGCTCCTGTCCTTAGATACGCCAGGAATAAAGCCGCAAACGGCGTATATAGAGGATTTTTCTTCGCCAAGGTACAGATTACGATAGCGTCCCAGCCATATCCTAAAAGGGCTGTCCAGGTAAATCTTGCGTAAATAGGGCTCAGCATTTCCACTCCGCCGCCCATTCCTGCAATGAATCCGCCCAGCAGCTGGGAGATCAAAATAACTTTCACAATACTTATACCGGAATACTTGGCAAAAGAGCCGTTTTCACCCGTCAGGCGAAGTTCATATCCCATCTTCGTCCGATACAGGAAAACATATCCAAGCACCGCCACAATAATAGCCAGCAGAAATCCTACGTGAACTCTAGTTCCGCTGATAAACACAGGAAGCTCTGAAGCCTCGCTGAGGGCATAGGAAGCCGCACTGGCCTTCGGATCTCCAATCACATTGTTCAGCATATAGTTTCCGAAATACAGAGCCAGATAGTTGATCATCAGAGAAGACACCAGTTCAGGCGCACTTGTAGTGATCTTCATAACAGCAGGAATCGCTGTAAATAACGCTCCTACGATGCCGGCACAGATAATGGCCAGGACAGGAGATACAAAGTTCGCAGTCACATAAATAGCAACGCAGGATGCGATCAGACCGCCGATATGGAAGGCACCCTCACTTGCCAGGTTGATCTGGTTTGCGGAAAACATGATACATACGCCGGTTCCGGTAAAGATCAGGGGAACCATAGATTCCAGCACATTTCCAAAGTTTCGCTTGCTGGACAGCGGTCCTGTCAGTAATTGATAAATTGCTTCCAAAGGCTGTTCGCTTACCATAAAAATAATGACAAATGAGATTGCAAGCGCGACCAGGATGGCAAACACAGTCCGCAGAGCCTCAAATTTTTTTGCACTACTCATACATTACACCCTCCAATACATCGTCATGCTTAATACCAAGCATGTGCTGTCCAAGCTCATCCTCCGTTACATTCTCCACATCTGTAAAGAAGCCGGCGAATTTACCCTTGTACATAACTGCCAGACGGTCACTGAGTGAAAATATCTCCGTCAGGTCCGCAGAGATTAAAAGCACAGCACAGCCTGCGTCACGGAACTCCAAAAGCCTTTTTCTGATAAATGCCGCAGCTCCTACGTCAATGCCTCGGGTAGGCTGATTGGCAATAATAAGATCCGGTCCTGTAGAGAATTCTCTTGCCACGATCACCTTCTGGATATTACCGCCGGAAAGCATTCCCACGTTCTGCTTTCTGGATTTACATTTGATCATGTACTCTTTGATCAATTCATCGCTTCTCGCTTCAATCGCTTTTTGTTTCATGAAAAATCTGCCGGAGAATTTCGAACTGCGATATTGGTTAGAGAACAGGTTTTCCTGTATGCTTAAGGTTCCAGCACAGCCGGAGGTCATGCGGTCTTCCGGTATATTCGCCAGCTTCAGGGCACGTATATCTGCAATGGACGAATTCACGATGTCTGTTCCTTTGATCTTGATCTCACCTTTATATTTCTTATTCAGTCCCGTAAGGGTATCCACAAGCTCAGACTGTCCATTGCCTTCTACACCGGCAATTCCCATAATCTCTCCGCCCTTTAAATCAAAAGACAGGTCATCCACCTTCAGAACACCCTGAGCGTTATGTACAGTAAGATTCCGTACTCTTAAGAACACATCGTCTGTAAGGTGCTGTTCTTTCTTATCAAACTTCAAGGATACTTCTCTTCCTACCATCAGTCTGGACATTTCCTGGGTGGAGATGTCTGCCACCTCGTATGTACCCATGCTCTTTCCGTTTCTCATGATAGTTGCGCGGTTGCAGATCTTCTTGATCTCATCCAGCTTATGGGAGATAAAGATGATCGTGTGGCCTTTTTCCTTCAGCTTCATAAGCTGTACAAACAATTCTTCTGTCTCCTGGGGCGTTAAAACTGCCGTAGGCTCGTCCAGGATAAGAATCTCCGCGTTTCTGTACAGAGCTTTCAGAATTTCCACCTTTTGTTTGATGCCTACCGGTATCTCTTCCACCTTCTGGCGGACGTCAATATCAAAATTGTATTCCTTTGCAATATTCTGGGCTGCCTCTACCGCCTTGTCCATGTCGATAAAAAGCCCTTTTTTCGGAGCCACTCCCAGGATAATATTTTCCGCTACCGTCAGGGAAGGAACCAGCATAAAGTGCTGATGTACCATACCGATTCCCTTGCTGATGGCGTCCTGGGGAGATTTGATCGTTGTCTTCTGTCCATTCAGAATAATATCTCCCTGGTCAGGCGCCTCAATTCCGAAAAGCACCTTCATCAGCGTACTTTTTCCCGCGCCGTTTTCTCCCAGCAGCGCGTGTATCTCACCTTTTCGGAGCTCTAAGGATACATCCTCGTTTGCAACCACGCCATTTCCATAAATCTTCATGATGTGGTTCATCTGTAATACTACCTGATTATCCAAATCTGCTCACCCCTTCTCTTTCTGAAATTCTTAAATCCGCCCGGTTTACAGACGATTTTTTATAATTGATAGAAAAAAATCCAGCCCCGGCATAAAATCACCCGGGGCTGGATTATCAGGGCCCAGGCCCGCTAAATACTTATCCCACCTGTACGGAATCGATAAGCGCCTGAATATCGTCCTCACTCATTGCGTTATCGCCAAGAGCGGTCGGAACCTCGATCTCACCGTTTGTGATCTGATCTTTCAATTCAGCTACCTTTGTGCGGATCTCTTCTGGTACAGTAGACTCATAGTGTTCATCTTCTACAAGTTCTACGCCGCCTTCTGCAAATCCTAAATATTCAAGAATGCCGTATTCCAGTTCGCCTTCCATATCCATCTTGATGGCACGGATCAAAGAGTTGCCTACATTTTTTATAGCAGAAGTAGGAATGTTATCTGCATAGTCTGGAAGAAGAGCCGCCTGGTCAGAGTCTACACCGAATGCGTATCTGCCTGCGTCAACTGCCGCCTCGATCTGTCCAAGGCCTGCGCTTCCTGCTACGTTAAATCCTACGTCAGCGCCGTTCTGATACTGAGTCAGCGCCATTTCTTTACCGGCTGCGGAATCATAGAAGTTTCCAACATATGCCAGAGCTACCTGGATCTCCGGATCAATATCCTTAGCACCCTGAATATAGCCTACAAGGAAGTCCTTGATAACGGAGTTCTCCATACCGCCAAGGAAACCGATGATCTTATTGGACGGATCGACCATCTCAAGAGATTCGTCTGTGGTCATCATGGCTGCCATAGCACCTACCAGATAAGAAACCTCGTTCTGTTTGTACATTACATTGTATACATTTTCTTCGCCGCCTGCAGTATAGTCGAACATTTCATCGAAATAGATGAACTTCTGATCCGGATAATCATTTGCTGCATTTGTAAGAGCTGCCAGCATCTGATAGGTACCACAGATAATTACATCATAGGAACCATCGTCACAGTAATCGTACAGTGTAGGCTCCCACTTCGCCTCATCTGCTGCTGTTGCGCCCATCTGCTCTACCTTAAAAGTAAATTTATCCTCGCCCAGCTCTTCCTGAAGAGCTTCCAGACCTGCATTTGCAGAATCATAAAAAGACTTATCTCCAAGAGTACCATTTAACAAGAGGGCAGCCTTATACGGTTCGCCGTCGTCCTCTGCCATTACCGGTACTGCGGATACTCCCAGGGAAAGTACCATTGCTGTAGAAAGTGCTGCTGCTAAGAATTTTTTCTTCATATTTGTTTCCTCCTTTTATTTTTCTTGCTTAGCTTTGTTAATGCTGTTAACAGTTTTTTGAACCAATTCTTCCATAGTCAGCTTCCGGTAATCCCCTCTCATATAGGTGACGAGTTCTCCGAATGCCGGATGAATCAATTCCTGAGGAATCGAATGGATTCCTTTTTGTATTGCCAGAATCGGCATGATCATTCCCGCGTTGCAGTCCACATCAATCCCGCACATAGTGATGATATGGAGTGTTTCCCGGAAATCGCCGTTTCCGTATATTAATGCGATGATTTCACAGCAGGCATTAGGATATGCGTGTATCCAGTTATATCTGTGATACTTCTCTTCACAGGCGTGAAGCGCATCCTGCCACCTGTCATACCGGAAACAACAATCGTACGCGAATGAAATCACCGAATAATATTCACTGTCCCTTGGTATCATTTCCATGGCCTTTTTTACGATTTCTTTTACATCGTCTGTCACAAAAGCCAGGGATGTCATAATGCTGTTAAATACTTCTCCTAAGATTCCGTTATTGGCATGGGACACTTCCCCATCTATAAAAGCAAGTCTCGCTGCCAGATAAGGATCTCCCGGAGCTGCCATGCCGCAGATACCTGCCCGCATCTGAGCCCCGATCCATTCGTTGAAAGGATTTCTGTATGTACCGCTCTCAGGGGGGAAAATACCGTTTTTTATATTTCTAAGGGCAAACTCCTCAGCAGACCAGCCGCAGGGAATCAGTCCCACCCAGGAAAGCGCTATATCCTCAGAAGTGACCTCATATCCCTTCCTGGAAAAAGCGTCCAGAAATGCCAACTCAAAGGTAATATCATCATTATATGTATTGGGCTCTCTAAGATATCCAGTCACATCCCCAAAAGCTTCTGCAAGATTTTCGTGAGTGTATCCTTCCACCATGGTGCCCATAGCGCCTCCGATCAGCTGCGCCAGCCACCCCGCGTGTATTTTTTCTTTAAATTCCTCTGTGGAAGTATCCACAGGAATTTTTTCCGGAAAGCTCACCTTTACCTCATATTCTTCAAAGGAATGGTAAAAGCCGTAAGTCCAGTAAGGGGAGTCTTCGTCTTTTTCTGCGTTTGCAAGCTCACGCCGCAGAAGAGCGGAAACCTTGTGGAGAGTCACAAAATCCTTTTTTTCATATGCGTCAAGTCCCTGGTGAAGAAGCCGATATCCTTCCTCGCTCACCTTGTAGCCTCTGTTTTCCAGTGCCTGTATGGCCGCTACCATGATCTTTTCCGGTGCTCCGGAACCAGGTACGTTACTGCCCCAATCTAACAGCAGATTCTCATCATAAAAGCCGGATACATCTACGTTGTCCGTCCAGGTTTGCTCTTCTTCCGTCCGGATGACAGGCTTGGCTTCCGTAAAAACTTTTTGTGCAATTTCCCATGCCTTCATACACTTTTCTCCTTTTTGTAGAATCTTCACTTGGTGTTTCCCTTAATCTTCGCAAATATTTATGCTTAGTAACTTCATTTTATAACATTTTTAAAAAAATTACTACACTTTTTTTCCAAAAAGCAAATTAAATATTTTCTCATATTCTGTTGCATTTTTATATGACATATGTCATACTTTGTTGTTAGAATTTTATTATTTAAACTTATCCGCATATGACATATGTCATATGCTTTTCCTCTGTCCATCCGCTATGATAAAAAGAAAGAGGTGTACACGATGATCCGCTGCTCATTTGACGAAAAATACGTTCCTATTTTAGATAAATTTGGTTTATCCACAGTGCCCCGCAGTCTCCTTTGCCTTCTCTCCTATGGCAAGAAGGAATATATCTGTCAGGAGGAAGTCCCTGTCTCGCATCTTCTGATCGTCCTGAAAGGCCGGGCTAAAATCCTCACCTACACAGAGGAAGGAAAGGCATTTATGCACAGCTTTTCAGAAGAAGGCAGTTTCATTGGAGAAGTTGAACTGCTCACCCAAAAGAAAGGAGCTGCACTTTATGTACAGGCAGTCACTCCTATGGAGTGCATCGGCATTCCCCTAAGGGAGGGCTCAGCCATCCTGCGGAAAAATCTGCAGTTTATGAACTGCCTCAGCGAACTTCTGGCGGCCAAGCTTATGTCCGCCAATTACAACGCTTCCCGGATGGTCCTTTACACCCTGGAAAACCGGCTGTGCTCCTACATAGAAATGTCCAGCCCTAATCTGGTATTTGAAGAACCGCTTACCCAGGTATCCGAAATCCTTGGAACCAGCTATCGTCACCTTCTTCGTACCATTGAAAAATTATGCCGGGAAGAGATTCTTAAAAAAGGCTCCCATGGATATCATATCCGGGATCTTTCCGCTCTTCATCAAAGGGGACGCGGTTTTTATTCAAACAAGAGCGCCCTTCCTCACTTATAAAAACACTTAAATAACTCACAGGAGGTACGGTATATGTACGCATTGTTTACTCTTCTGGCAGGAGCCTGCCAGTCCGCCATGGCCAGCCTGAACGGTATGCTCACAGAGCATGTAGGCATGTTCGGCATGAGCTTTGTGGTCCACGCCATCGGCGGTATTCTTCTGATCCTTTATATGAAAGCGACCACCCATGAAAAGCTGAAAATCTCCGGGCTGCCCTGGTATCTTTACTCAGCAGGCTTTTTCGGTATTTTCCTTGTGGCCAGCTCAAGTTACTGCATCGGTATTTTAGGCGTCTCTTTTATGACCTGCATTTCCGTAACCGGACAGCTGGTCATTTCCGCAGTGATCGATCACTACGGATGGTTCGGCGTCCCGAAAATCCCTTTTAACTTAAAGCGGCTTCCCTGCTTTGCCCTGATACTGATCGGACTGATCATTCTGAATCTTTCCTGAAAGGAGCACTCGTATGGCTTTTGTATTAACTCTGGCTTTTGTAAACGGCTGTGCCACCGTTATCTCTAAAATGATCAATTATCGCTGTACCAAATACCTAGGAACCAACAACGGCTCTCTGGTGAATTACGTGGTAGCCTCTGTGCTGTCCCTTATCCTCCTCCTGGTATCCTCCAGGTTTTCTGTTGACCTGTATGCTTTTAAGCAGGCCCCCTGGTGGCTGTATCTTGGAGGAGCTTTCGGAATCGTAGCTTTTATCATTTCCATGATTACCCTCTCCCATTTAAAGGTAATGGAATCCACCATCCTTCTTCTGGTAGGGCAGCTTACCGCTGGAATTCTTTTCGACGCCTTTGTTTTTCAGAATATCAGCGTAAAAAAGCTTCTGGGCATTCTTCTTGTAGCAGCCGGCATCATCTGGGACAATAAAGTATCCAGCACTTCCAGGGATGAGCAGCCCTAAGCCTGGCTCTTCCCTAGGAAGAAGACAAATGCCAATTGCCTGTTGAATCATACCAGCCCGTAACCACGCAGCAGGTGCGTGGTTCGGGTGTGATATATAGCCTTATTTCTTTTCCTTATCCTGGGCGATCAGTCTGCGCAGGGCTCCCACGCCTACCCGCACTGCCATATCTGTATCATGTGCCTGTGGGTTATCCATGCCTCTCTTGGCTCTTTCCTGATTTCCCACTGCCAGAAAAGCAGAACCGCAGCGCACCCGCAAATAGCTTGCTACAGTAAACAATGCGGCTGATTCCATTTCAGATGCCAGACATCCCAGTCTCATCCATGCCTCCCATTTGTTTTCCAATTCATAGCTGACCGGTTTCGTTTCCGGGGAATGCTGTCCATAGAAAGAATCCTTGCATTCCACAACACCGGTATGGAAGGCAACGCCCAGTTCTCTGGCAGAGCCTACCAATGCATTTATCACATCCAAGTTAGCCACAGCCGGGAACTCAATAGGAGCATACTCTTTGCTCGTGCCCTCCATCCTCACAGCTCCGGTAGCCACAACGATATCGCCGCCTTTGACCGCCAAGTCCATACCGCCGCAGGTGCCTACCCGTACAAAAGTGTCCGCACCGCACTGGACCAGTTCTTCCATGGCAATAGACGCGGAAGGACCGCCGATACCGGTAGAGGTGACGCTGACTTTTTCTCCGTCCAGATATCCGGTGTAGGTGATATACTCTCTGTTGTCCGCAATCATCACCGGGTCATCGAAATACTTGGCTATAGACGCGCAGCGTTTCGGATCTCCCGGAAGGATCACATATTTTCCAACTTCTCCCGGAGCCACCTTAATGTGATATGCTCTTCCATCCTCTGAATAAACCATTCTGTTTTCTCCTCTTCTTTTTTGTTTTCTTATTTACATGTCTCCTGAAAGCTCTCTGAGCTCATCTGGCTTTTTAATCTGTATCCTGCGCCCGTCCCTTCTGATGATCCCGGCTTCTTCCCATTCTCCAAGAACCCTGGAAAGCTGCCTCTCAGAGATGCCCGCATCCCTTGCCGTAGCTCTGCAGGAAAAAAGAAAAGTATCCTTTCCTTCCGCCTGAGCCTGAAGCCAGAGACGATGGGCAATCCTAGCCTTCCCTCCTTTTAATACCGCCTGGATCTGCTGCGCGGAATCCGTACACATTTTATCTGCCAGCTCTCTTGAAAGAAACCTTAAAAAATCCACCTGATATAGAAGCTTTCTTTCCATGATTTTTTTCGATATCCTAAGGACGACCGCCTTTCCCCAAGCCGCCATGCTCAGCTGGAATTCCAGTCCTAAAAGGATCTCCATATCCCCGAAGATTCCCAGCGCCTCTTTAAAATTTACCAGGACCTCCTTTCCCTCCCGGGACAGTCCGTAAAGCCTGCATCTGCCTTCCACCAGAAGATAGGCGTATTTTACTTCCTGCCCTGCATAAAACAGAGGCTCTCCATCTTGATAGACCTTTAACGAAAGTTCCTCTGCCGGAATATCGGAAAACGCTTTTTCCAATCCCCAAAATTTCAGATATTCTTCTGCCGTCTTCATTTCTATCCTGTACCTTGAATTTTGTTTTCCGAATCTTCCTGATTGGTAAGACTCAGTATAGCTCTTTTTTTCCTTTCTGAATCGGACACGTGTCTGGTTCTTGTTATTTTTTACTTATCTTCCAGTTTTTGCATATTATTTTTATGCACTTTGCATAATTTCAAACTATAAAACCAGTTTCCTGCACTCCTGCCGTGTATCCTCCAATGCTTTTTCCATAATAGCCTGGCTGTCCAGTTCTTTAATATCCACCCCGTCCGCATACACACAATGGTAGCTGTCGATTCCGAAAAATTTGCACAGCGCTTCCATATACGGGCTTCCCTGCTCCATATCGCTGCCGGCCCAGTTTCCTCCTCTTGTAGTCAAAAACAGCATCCACTTCCCATGGCATAATCCGTAAAGTCCCTCAGGACTGCTGGCGAAGGTGATCTTATCCGCCGAAACATTTTCTATGTATACTTTCAGCACGGCCGGGACGCTGAGATCCCAAAACGGTGCCGCTACAATAAGTCCGTCAGCTTCTCTGAACTGATTGCCATATTTAAACAGCGGATGGTCATATTCTTTTTTTGCCAGGAGCGCGTCTCTTTGTTTTAAAGTATCTGTTGTCCAGTATTTCAGATCCAGCTCCATTAAATTCAATATTTCAAAATTCCAGTCAGGATGAAGCTCTTTAAGAACCGAAACTGCTGTATCCATCATTTCTTTTGTCCTGGACTCTTCTCTTCTCACGCATGCATCGATCACAAGTATGTTTTTTCCCAAAAGTCTGTCCTCCTGTCTTTTAATGGGATGTCCGGTTAAATCATTGGAAATCGGTCAGGCAGACGGATGCCTCCCCGCCTGCATATAGCAGCGGCATGTTCCTTGCCCAGACGGATGATCTCATTTTCATCTATGGTTAAAAGGGTTCTGTCCTTCATCAGCCATTTTCCATCACACATGGTGCACATGATATTTGTACTGTGCATGGAGGTGACCAGATTGGCGATAGGGTCATGGACAGGAAGCATATCCGGATTTACATCTGGATCAATGATGATCAAATCTGCCTTTTTCCCGGTTTCCAGACTTCCGTACAAATCCTCTTCCCCTACAGCCTTTGCCCCGTTGATAGTAGCCATAGTCAGGATTTCCTCTGCCTTTACCACATCCGGCTCCAATCTCCAGCCTTTATGGATCAGAGAAGTCACCCACATTTCATCAACCATGTTCATTCGGTTATTGGTAGGCGTTCCGTCTGTTCCGAGAGCGACACAGATTCCCTCCCTCAGCATCCTGGGGATCTTAGCAAAACCAAGGACACGCATGGCGGAAGCCGGATTATGGGATACCTTTACCCCGTGTTCTCTGAACATTTCCACCTCCTCATTAGTGAGCCATACAGAATGGGCAGCGATCACATTCTTGTCAAGAAAACCCAGGTTGTTCAAATGGGTGACTGTGGTGCATCCCCTGGTTTCTTTCGCATACTCTACCTCCGCCTTGGCTTCCGCGATATGCATATGTACGCCTACACCATATTTATCCGCAAGCTCTTTGCTTCTTACGATCAACTCATCCGTAGCGTTAAAAATCGTGCGGATGCCAAACCAGACCTTTACTCTGCCGTCTGCGGTATTATGATACTTTTTCAGGTCCTCTTCCTGTTTTGCCAGCTCTTCCTCTGTACTTCTCTGCCATGGTACCGGAAGTCCTTCTCCGCAGTCCATTACGGATTTCGCCAGTTTTCCCCGGATCCCGGCTTCTGTAATGGCCTTGGCCATCCCGGATACAAACTGACCTCCCGGCTCAGCGATAGAGGTGCAGCCTGCCTTGATCTGTTCCGCGCAGAACAAAAGTGTGGAAATATAGGAATCCTCCTCTGTCATATTGCTCTCGTACGGCCAGATACGTTCCCGAAGCCAGGTAAGCAGATCCACGTCGTCCGCAAGCCCTCTCGCAAGCTGCTGGGAGGTATGGGTATGGGTGTTCACGAAACTTGGCATAATTATTTTTCCCTTACAGTCCATTACCTCATCACAGTCTCCCGTATCCTGAAAATGTCCTATTTTCGTAATCCTGTCGTCTTCTATCAGGACATTTCCCTCCCGATATACTTCACGTTTTTCATTCATGGTTATGACCATGGCGTTTTTTAATAATATTTTCATAAAAGCCCTCCTATATTTACCCTTTTTTTTAGTATAAATGTTACAAATAAAAAGTCAAGCCAAACAAAAAAAAGATATCTACTATCTTTTTCAGACAATAGATATCTTTTCCCAAAACTATTATTCCAAACCTGTAAAGATTTCTTCTGTTTCTTTTGGAAATACCATAGATATTTCCGTTCCTTCTCCTTCCTCACTTATCAGCTCAAGAGAGCCGCCTAGGAAGGTAACGCCATGTTTTACAATGGACAGGCCAAGGCCTGTACCTCCGATTTCTTTGGAGTGGCTTTTATCCACCCTGTAAAAACGTTCGAAAACTCTGCTCTGATCTTCCGCAGGAATACCGATTCCCGTATCTTTTACCGTGATCCTTACCTCATTTTTATTTTCTGTAAGGACAATACTTACGTTTCCGTTTTCCTTGTTATATTTTATGGCATTTTCACACAGATTATAAAGTGCTTCCTCAAAGATCGGCCTGACTGTGCGCAGTATGGTCCGTTCTCCTTCTATATACAGCTGGATATTCCGGCGATTTGCCACCTCTCTCAGATTATCCAGCACACTTTTCGAAATGTTATAAAGGTCTTCCTTCTGCCACTGATAAGGAACCTCCCCCTCATCCAGCTGAGAAATCTTGATCACATCTTCCACAAGCTGGATCAGGCGCTGGGCTTCTTTATAGATCCTGCCTGCGAATACTTTTATGTCCTCCGGTTTCACAAAGCCGTCCTGTATGATCTCCGCAAAGCCTGAGATAGACGTCAGCGGCGTCTTCAGTTCATGGGATACATTCGCGGAAAACTCCCGTCTCAGCGTTTCTCTCTCCACCTGCTCCGTCACATCCACCAGAAGAAGGACTGCTCCTACTGTTTCTCCTTCCCGATAAACCGGATTAGCGATCAGACGCACATGCCCTCCCTGGAACTTAAGGATGCTGTCCCCGTGTCTTCCTTCAAGAACAGTCTCCACCACTTTTCTGAATTCTTCACTCCTATCCAGAGAATAGATACTTTCCCCTGTCTTTTCTTTTGTCTGGAAAAGTTTCCACACGCTGGAATTTCCTGACAGAATCATAGTGTATCTGTCAATTACCAGAAGGCCTTCCTGCATATTCTCAGTAATGATAGAAAACTCAGCCTGCTGCTGTCTCGCTGTGTCAAGCTGCTCTTTTATCTGCCGGTTCTGCCGATGTATCTTGCTTAAAAGAGGCGCAACCTCCTCATATGCCTGGTTCTCTTCCGGATGCTCCAGATCCAGCTCATTGACAGGCTGCACGATCTTCTTTGAAATTCTGGCCGCAAAGATCACAGAAAGAATGATCATCAATACCAGAATAATAAGCACTGGCTGGATCAGCTGGTAGATCAATGCCAGAACAGAATACTGTGTAGTGGATACGCGCAGAATGGTCTCATCAGACAGACGAAGGGCATAGTAGATTGTCATTTCCGAAAGGGTGTTTGAAACCCTGTAGGCCTCTCCGGTTCCCTGCTTCGCCGCCTCCACTACTTCTTCTCTGTGGCTGTGATTATCCATGGATACCGTATCTGCCTCGCTGTCAAAAAGTACAGTTCCGTCCTGTGAAATGTAGGTCACTCTGGAATCTTTAAAAGATACGTTTTCCAGATATTCCTCCCCCTGCATTTCTACTCCCGCCACCAGATACGATGCTTCGTTTCTTAATTCGTCTTTTATCTCATTTCCAAAATAACGGTATAAAATTCCCATTATAAATGCCAGTCCCAGTATAAAAACAATCACAGAAACCAGCATTATTGATTTAAAAATTTTTTTCGTCAACGGCTTTCCCTCCGCCTAAATTTACTATGGAATCCTTATCCCGCCAGTTTTATCATCAGCCCAGATGATGTTCGTTATTTCTATGCTGTCCGGTAATGGAATATTCTACCCACTCCGCAATATTTACCGCATGATCGCCTATTCTTTCGAAATACTTCGCAGTCATAAGCAGATCCAGCCCTGCCTTAGGATCTATTTTTTTCTCATAGATCAGATCCACAAGTCTCTCTTTGATCTGATTAAAGGCATTGTCTACCAGATCGTCATCATCAATTACTTTCCTGCAAAGATTAAGGTCTGCCTTTACAAATGCATCCACACTTTCGGTAACCATCCGAACTGTATTTTCTGCCATTTCGGTGATGTCTACCGAGCTGTCTACTTTTTTTACATCTACGAACTGGGAAAGGTCTGCGATATCCGCCGCCTGATCCCCAATCCTTTCCATATCAGAAATCATCTTCAAAGCTGCTGAAATCTCGCGCAGATCTCCTGCGACAGGCTGCTGATGGAGAAGAAGACGCATGCACAAAGTTTCTATTTCCCTTTCCTTTTCATCAATCTCTCTGTCAGTATCAAATACTTCTTTCGCAAAGGAAAGTCCCTCTCCCTGGATTGCCTTGGAAGAGAAAGAGATGGCCTTTTCACAAAGGCTTCCCATAGTGATCATCTGAACATGAAGTTCTTCAAGCTGTCTTTCGAAACGTGTTGCCATATCAGCCAAACCTCCCTGTAATATAATCCTCTGTACGCTTATCACTGGGCATGGAGAATAACTGATCCGTGTCATTAAATTCTATCACTTCTCCCAGAAGAAAGAAAGCAGTTTTATCAGAAACACGTGTAGCCTGCTGCATGTTATGAGTTACCATAACAATCGTATAATCCTTTTTTAACTCCATTGCCAACTCCTCGATCTTGGAAGTTGATATTGGGTCAAGCGCGGATGTAGGCTCATCCATCAAAAGTACTTCCGGCTGTACTGCCAAAGCTCTGGCAATGCAAAGACGCTGCTGCTGCCCGCCGGACATGCCCAAGGCGCTTTTTTTCAGTCTGTCTTTTACTTCATCCCAGATAGCCGCGTCTCTTAAAGATTTTTCTACGATTTCATCCAGCTTTGCCTTAGAACGGATACCGTGTGTTCTCGGTCCATACGCGATATTATCATAGATGCTCATTGGAAAGGGATTCGGTTTCTGGAATACCATACCCACTCTCTTGCGAAGCATATTTACATCCATATCCCCGTAAATATCCTCCCCGTCCAGGGTTACTTTTCCTGTGATCACACAGCTCTCGATCAGGTCGTTCATTCTGTTTAAAGATTTTAAAAGTGTAGATTTTCCGCAGCCGCTAGGCCCGATAAACGCGGTGATCTCCTTCTCAGGAATGTTCATATTTATATTTTTTAACGCGTGGAATGTCCCATAATATAAGTCCATGTTTTCCACGGATATTTTTGTTGCTTCACTCATTTTTTCTCCTTTCCGGCGCACTTGCTGCACCAGATACTTACCCTTTCGCAATTCGTTTTGCCACCATGCTGGACAGCCCGTTGATAATCAATACAAATACCAGGATCACTACTGCAGTCGCAGATGCCTGGTTCATATGAAGACCCTCGCTGGAAAGAACATACATATGCAAAGCCAAGGTACGTCCGGAACCCATCAGACTGTCCGGAACCGCCGCAACAGTACCTGCCGTATACATAAGAGCCGCCGTTTCACCTACCACACGTCCGATGGCAAGGATAACGCCCGCAAGAATTCCAGGAACCGCAGAGGGAAGTACAATAGTAAAAATCGTACGAAGCTTGCCTGCCCCAAGGCCAAAGCTGGCTTCCCTGTAGGAATCCGGAACGGATTTTAATGCCTCCTCTGAGGTACGCATGATCACGGGAAGTACCATGATCACCATGGTAAACGCGCCGGACAGCAGGGACATTCCCCAGTGAAGGGCCGTTACGAAAAACAGCATACCAAAAAGTCCATATACGATAGACGGAATACCGGAAAGTGTCTCTGCCGTAACACGGATGATCTTCACAAAGCGGCTTCCCTGTCTTGAATATTCTACCAGATAAATTGCTGCAAAAATCCCAAGAGGCGCAGCAATGACCAATGACACAATAGTCATGATAAATGTATTGATCAGAGACGGAACCAAAGACACGTTCTCTGATGTATATTCCCAGCTGAACAGATCCGCGTTCAGATAAGGGATACCTGTTACGAGGATATATCCCACCAAAAATGCCAGCACGGCAAAGGTAGCGATCGCGGCCACTCCTGTAATAAGCGCCAGGATACCAGAACCAGGATGATGTATATAAGCTTTCAGTTTCTCAGAAACAGAAACTTCATTTCTTTTTTCGCCAGTAATCGTACTGTCGGCAACTGCTGTTGTATCAATCTGCATTTTCTGCCCTCCTGTTTAATAAAGAAAGACTTAAGTTAATGATCAAAATAAATACGAATAACACTACGCCTGTGGCGATCAGCGCTTCTCTGTGAAGGCCTGTAGCATATCCCATTTCCGTAACGATGTTTGCGGTCATAGTACGCAGTCCTTCCAGGATGCCCTTAGGCATTCTTGGCTGATTTCCTGCCACCATTACTACAGCCATTGTCTCACCGATAGCACGGCCGATTCCAAGCACAACGCCTGCAAGAATTCCGGACTTTGCCGCCGGAATGATCACACAAAAAATGCTTCTTTCCTTTGTCGCTCCTAATGCAAGGGAGCCTTCATAATAGCTTTCCGGCACACTTCTGATGGCGGATTCTGTAACTCCGATAACAGTAGGCAGAATCATGATTCCCAGGATCAGAGAAGCTGCCAGCATACTTGTTCCGGTTCCTCCGAATGTAGTACGGATAAATGGAACCAAAACCACAAGCCCAAAGAAACCATATACAATAGACGGAACACCTGCCATCAGTTCGATTCCCGATTTCAAAGGCCTGTAAATTTTCTTTGGACAGTAGCGCGCCATGAAAACAGAAGTAAAAATCGCTATAGGAACACCTATGATAATGGCTCCGCCGGTTACATAAATACTTGCAACAATCATTGGGAGAATTCCATAAACATCATTGGACGGTCTCCAAACAGTACCAAACAAGAATTCCAACGGTCCGATCTTAGCAATCGCGGGAATTCCGTTCGCAAACAAAAATATACAGATCAGGAATACTGCCAGCACGGAAGCACATGCAGCAATCATAAATATGATCTTCATTCCTTTTTCTTTTATGTGATTCATAGCACACCCATCTTTCCTATCTCTATCTCTTTGATCGAATTTATTTGTCTTTTTACTATAATTTTATCCGTTTACCTGCGTTGAGCGGCTTATGGGATGCGCCATGCATCCTAGCCGCTCAGCATAACATTTCTAGTCTCTATTTACTGTCAATTTCTGTTCCTACTACTCAGGTATTACTTATTCAGCCTCTGCCTCTTCTGCTTCTGCGTCAGCTGCTTCTGTATCAGCTTCTGTATCTGTTGCTGCTGCGCTGTCTTCTACTGCTTCCCACTCTGTTGTCTCGCCTGTGAAGATAGATTTAACCTGCTCGCTTGTAAGGCCTTCGATCTCATTTGTCGGGTTTACGATAACTGCGATACCATCCATTGCGATAACCTGTGGTGTAACGCCCTGCGCGGTCTCATCCTCAGTCAGTTCACGTGATGCCATACCGATATCGCAGATTCCTTCTACTGTAGAGTTGATACCTGTTGTGGAATCGCTTGTCTGAATTTCAATTGTTACGTTTTCGTTCAGTGCTTCATAAGCTTCTTTTAATTTTTCCATTACAGGAGATACGGAAGAAGATCCTGCAACTACTACTGTTCCCTCTACGCCTGCTGCTTCATAAGCTTCTGCATCCGGAGCTTCTTTAATGTATCCGTTGTCTTCGATAACCTGCTGTCCTTCAGCGCTCATGATGTAGTTGATGAAATCCTGTGCTGCTTCGCTTACTTCTTCGCCGGTTACGATGTTAAAAGGACGGGATACTTTGTATGTATCATTTGCAACGTTTTCTACAGAAGCCTCAGCTCCATCGATCTGTACAGCTTTAACTGTGTCATTTAAAGAACCTAAGGAAATATATCCGATCGCATTCTCATCACCTGCTACTGTGGTCATCATAACAGAGGTGCTGTTTGTTACGCTTGCGTCTACAGTTGTCATATCAACTTTCTCGCCGTCAACCTCTTCCTCAATGCCGAACAGTTCAACAAATGCTCCACGTGTACCAGATCCGTCCTCACGGGATACAACGGTGATCGTTCCGCTTGCCGCACTTGCTACGCTGGCAAATGCTGTTGTTCCGATAACTGCTGCTGCTAATACACTTACAATTTTTTTCTTCATGATGATTTTCTCTCCTCTTTATAAATTATTTTTATTTTTTGTTGTTGCCTCATTTACAAGTGCCATTATAGGAACGAAAAGTTAAATATAAAATCCTGCTTATGTAAAATGTTCGTAAAAAAAGAAATACACAGTACAAGTTCCGCATGTGTATTTCTTCTTATTTTTAGTATAAATTTCCTTATTTATCTGGGCCGGACGCTATTTATCACACTGTCCTGCAAAGGGCGAGAGCTCCAACCGGATAAAGTAGCCTCTGTCATGGGAGCATACCGGACACTTGGCAGGCGCTTCCTCCGTTTCACAGATATAGCCGCAGTTCAGGCAGATCCATCCTGTCTTTACCTTGCTGATGTGAAGCTGATTTTCTTCCAGCCACTGGGCAAACCTGCCGAAACGGTCTCCATGATACTTTTCGATCTCCGCTATCATATAGAAGGAACGGGCCACATCATCGAACCCTTCCTCCTTCGCTTTGTCCCCAAACGCCTTATAAACTACGTCATGCTCTTCGTACTCGTTATGCTGCGCCATCCGAAGCAGCTCTCCTAAGTCTTCCGTCAGATCAACCGGATATCCTCCATCCACATGGATGGTTTCTCTCGCTAATTCTTTTAAATGCTTATAAAAAATTTCCGCATGTTCTTTTTCCTGATCAGCCGTGTATAAAAATACCTGGGCAACAGCCGCCTGCTTCTGCGCCTTTGCCTGCCCTGCCCCAAAGGTGTAGCGGTTTCTCGCCTGACTCTCTCCGGCGAATGCCCGCATAAGATTATCTTTTGTCTCACTGTTCTTAAAATCTACTGCCATACTGTCTGTCTCCTTTCAATTTAACCGTTGCCGGCCGCATGACAGAGCGCCCGCTGCCGGAGGCTCTCCGTGCCTTCTGTTAACAGTATTGGCAGATTTTCCATATTTTATGAAAATTTTTTCAAAATAATCTTATATCCCGGGATCAAGATCACCACCGCGCTGATCCAGGCCCCGATTTCCGCAAAATAAATCCCATCTCTTCCCATAAATACAGGAAGGATCAGCACAACGATCACCCTCACAAAAAGTTCCGCCACTCCGCTCAGCATAGGAAGCAAAGTATTTCCCAGTCCCTGGATGGCCGAACGGAACACATACAGAAGATATAAGATCCACAGACATACAGAAAGAATAAACAAATATCTGTACGCCACATCCAGAACCTGCTCTGTCTGCGCCGGATTTCCGGAAATGAACAGTCCAAGGATGAACCGTCCGGCAATAAGCATGACCACTGACATAAACAAGGAGGTGGCCACAGCCATGACCGCTCCGCTTTTTACTCCCCGCCTGATCCTGCCGATTTCCTTTGCCCCCAGATTTTGGCCCACATATGCGGTTATGGCATATCCATAGGAAATGCCGGCAAGCTCCAGTATGCCGTACATTTTATTGGTAGCCGTAAAGCCGGCCACCACCAGGGAACCATACCCGTTAATAGCGAACTGGACAGCCAGGCCGCCTACCGCGATAATAATATTTTGTAAGGATACAGGAACGCCCATGCCCAGAAGGGTTTTATCCATTCCCGGCTCACCTTTGAAATCTTTTTTCTTTATCTTAAGGATCTGAATCTTCCGCACCACCAGATAGCAGTAAACAGCGGAAAAGGTCTGTCCAATGACGGTCGCAGCAGCAGCCCCCGCTACTCCCCAGCCAAAGCCGGCCACAAAGAGCATATCCAGCCCAATATTAATCAAAGCGGCAAGGATCATCGCCACAAGAGGGGATTTACTGTTCCCCACAGCCCGAAGCATGGATGCCAGACAATTATATGCCGCAATAAAAGGCACACCGCAAAGGGCCACCCTAAGATAGGAAAGCGCCATTCCCATAATATCGGCGGGCGTATTTAAAAAAAGCAGAAGGGGATATGCTGCAGCCTGACTCACTGCCAGCACTGCCGCAGAAAGGATCGCTGTCAGGATATAACTGCGGGCGACCGCTTTTTTTAGGCCCTCCCAGTTCTGCGCCCCATAGTATTGAGAAACTAAGATAGAAAAGCCCTGGGTCATTCCGGATGCAATTCCCAGTATCATCCAAACGATCCAGTCTACTGCTCCAAGGGCAGCCAGAGCCTTTACGCCTACTACCTGACCTACCACCATGGTATCCACCATAGTATAAAGCTGCTGAAAAATATTCCCGAACATCAGCGGGATCGCAAAAAATAATATGAGCTTTCCAGGGGAACCACTGGTCATGTTTTTTACTCTTGCTGTCATAAATGCCACCTCTTTAATGTATTTTTTTACGAATCCATGGACCTCCCCCGGCGTTTTATTTTAAGAATAAATGATAAAACGGTCAATTCCATTGGCGATTCCTGTAACCATTCTTTTTTGATAGGATACAGTCTGCATCTTACGGTCTTCTGTCGGATTGCTCATGTACCCCATTTCTATTATCGTTGCTGGCACCTTGCTCCAATTATTGCCGCTCATAGAATCTGTTTCCCAGACAAATTCTTTTTTACAGCCAGTAGCCTTTACGTAGGCATTAAGAATCTGAGTGGAGAGCGCCTTGCTCTTCTTATATAAGGAAGGAACATAGGGACTGTTTTTCGTGGTACAGATGGTCATCGCTCCATTTGCGCTGGAAGAACTGCTTCCATTGGCATGGATGCGGACAAAGGCGTCTGCCTTGGCCTTGTTGGCTATTTCTGCTCTTTGTTTACAGCTTAGGGCCACTTTATTATTGGTCCGGGTAAGGATTACCTTATATCCCTTTTTCTCTAAAAGAGATTTCAGCTTTTTGGCTATGGTAAGGTTCAGCTTATATTCTTCTACTCTGGTGACTACTCCCTGGGTTCCGGAAGTATCTTTCGCCTTCATCTGTCCGGCCCCCGGTCCTAAGGGCTCATAGCCGCCGGCTACGATTGCAGAATGTCCTGGATCTAAAACAACCACAGGCGTCCAGATGCCCTGGCTGTTTACTTTTCTTCCGTTTATTGTACGGTTAGTCTGCATCTTTCCTGTTTTTTTATCAAAATAGCGGAAGTGTCCTTTGGCAATCTTCCATCCGCCGTCCATTGCTCCCTTTGCCGAACCGGAAAAGAAGTAGTAATCATCCCCTACTTTCTGCATTCCTGTCACTTTCCTGCCATTTTTAAAACAGTATTTTTTTCCGTTTATCGTCTTAATCTCTACATGGCTCTCCTGCCCGGTAACTGACGATGCCTTTGCTTCCTGCAAAAAGCCCTGCGGAAGTCCTGTTATCAACAATATCGTACATAAAATCGCCATTGCTATCCTTTTCATGCTTTTTCTCCTTCATTTTCTTTTAATTTTCTTTTTCTTTACTCTCAGGACCGTTTTTCTCGCTGTATTGAGTATACCAAATTTTAATAGAAGAGACAATATTTTCCATAAAGGATTAGAAAGAGAGTGGGTTTTGCTCCAATAAACAAGTATACTCTTTTTAAATTACTAATTATTTCCAATATTTATGTATTTTTTTGCTATTATGTACTTTTTTGCCTATTATTTGCAGATTTATTGAAATTTTTAGGAATATATTTTATGATATTAGAAGCTCTATATTACTTTTTAATCCAAAATACTTTCTTCTTTTTTATAGGAGATTATCATGAAACTCAATCAAACCTCATTCCGAACACGTATCAATATTGTTTACGCTTTTTTACATCTCCTCGCTGTTGCAGGAATCGCATTAGGAATCGGAGCTGTAAGCAATGATCTGCTGAAAAAAGAGACAGAGAAGAATCTTAATCAAAATATTGCTTTAGCTTGTGAGCGTCTTGATGCATTATTAGATAAAATCGAGAATGCCTCCCTGCACTTTACAGTAACAGAAGCTTATAAGGAAACTTATGAAACCAGTGAAGATTGGAGCAGTTATGAAAATTTTCTTTTTACTTCTTCTATAACCAGCCATCTGCTGGAGTTTTTAAGTGTGCAAAAAGATATTTATTCCATGGCATTTTTTAGCTACGATGGAAAATCTTTTTATCGTTCTTTTGATGAAGCCAGCGCTTTTAACAGTTCTCAAAATCAGGAAGAACTATTAGAAAAATTTTTGTCCGAAGACTGTTCTTCTCAGTGGTACGTTTCACCTACCCAAGAAGATCCTGCCAAACCAGAATTTGTATTTTTCCGCAAAATGTACAACCTTAACGGAAGGTTAAGAGGAATACTCTCCCTGACTCTCGCCAATAACAGCCTGCATCAGCTTATTTCCCAAGATCTTGCACAAGATGCAGCTTTTGCATTAGTCTTCTCAGAGAGTAACTTTTCTCCATTGGTTTTATCTTCCTCAGAATACGATACTCAGGATAGAAACACTTCTCTAATCACAGTAAAGGAAGACTATCCCCGCTTATCATGCTCTGTAGCAACTCAGGTGCCAAGGAAATCCGTTTATAAAAATTCTTATATCTTAGTTTGCAGCATAATCATAATTGGGATCAGTACTTTGCTTTTATGTCTGTTTCTTCTTTTTATGACAACAAAGCATCTCCTGTCACCCTTAGAAAAAATAATATCCACTGTCAAAGTACTTTCAAGAGGAGACTATTCTGCCAGGATATCTTCACCATTAACGGATGAAATTGGCATATTAGCCAACCAAATTGATAAAATGGCAGAAAGCACACAGAATCTCATGAAAAAAATAGAAGATACCAGTGAAAGAAAAAAAGAATACGAGGTAGCCTATCTGCAAATGCAGATGCGGCCTCATTTTCTATACAATACTTTAGAGACTTTATGTGGCATGATCACCATCCATGAATATCAGAATTCTATTGCCCTTATCAATGACATGTCCCGATTTTACCGTGATGTATTAAGCGGAGGAAACTCTATTGTTACCTTAAAGAAAGAACTGGATATTTCTAAAAATTATCTGGAAATCATGAGTACGCGCTATCCTGACCAGTTTGAATATCGTATTTATATAGAAGAAGATATTCTGGATTGTTCCATACCTAAACTGACACTGCAGCCTCTTTTAGAAAATGCAGTAATACATGGGTTTGTACCTGCTGCAGTTTACGGAACTATCACAATTACCGGATACAGAAAAAAAGAGACCGTCTTTTTATCTGTCATGGATGATGGCGCCGGTATGAGTAAAGAAAAACGTCTTTCTTTATGTGACAGAACCTCTTCCAATCACAAAATTTCTTTTTGGGTTCCCAGCGCAGAAGAACGTTTGCGTCTATATCTGGGCGATTCCTGTGAACTTACTATTGATTCTGCACCTGACAGGGGAACTAAAATCCAATTATCGTTTCCATATATCCCCTTAAAAAGCCAGGAGGATACCTTATGACATATAGATTTTTAATCGTAGATGATGAATATTACGTAAGGCAGCACATTCACCATTGTATTGACTGGGAAAGTCTGGGCTTTCAGTATGCCGGAGAAGCCGGAAATGTTTCTTCCGCTCTTGAATTTCTACAAAAAAATCCTGTGGAGCTGCTGATTCTGGATGTTTGTTCTGATACGGAATCTGATCCCTCCTATGAACAGCGTCATTCTTGGAGAAAAGCTATAGAAAATATTATCGAAAAATTCTTTACTAACAAACCATTTTGTCTGCTGACGCAGGACAGTTATAATCGAACGATACTTTTATTAGAAACGCCTTTGTCCGACATTTCCATCCACCTTGAAGTCAAACAGATGAAAAGTCAGGTATTTGACAACTACGGTCTTCGTCTTCTTTCCGGCTACAGCCAATGTCTTACGGGAACTGCCGAAGAACTGTGCCGTTGTTATCATCGGGCTTTAGAGTTTTTCCAGATCCGCTCCATTTATTCTTTTGATGTGGCACTGCCTCAGACAAAGCTGCCGGACATAGAATTTCTTGATGTTATCAATGTAAAGAACAGCCAAATAAAAACTTGCCTATTTAACCGCCAAAAAATTGAACTTACAGAAACTTTACATACAGTATTTCAAACTATGGAAGAAAATATTTTTTCCATTCAGGCTTTAGAAGCTGAACTTTTTTCACTAATGAGTATCGCAATCCACTACTGCGCTGTCAAACGGCTGGACATTCTGGAAACCGAAGAAAGCTCTGTTTCCTATAACTGCTCAGAAATGATACGCTCTGGTTTGCCCTGTCAGCAAATGGAACTCAGATTTTCTCTTCTCTTCCAGACGCTTATTGACAGTAATGCGGATGAAGACGGACAATTTATCGAAACCCTTGTTCTCCAAGCAGTGGATCTGATCAACAAAAATTATAGTCAGGAAGATCTTGGCTTAAATACTATTGCTGCTCAACTGTTGATCAGCCCATCCTATTTAAGCAGAAATTTCACAAAAATCCAGGGAATTTCTCTTACTTCTTACCTGACGAAATGTCGGTTGGAAAACGCGCGCAGACTTCTTGCCAATACCAGCCTAAGCATTGCAGAAATTTCTGAAAAATCAGGTTATCGAGATTTATTTTATTTTTCGAAAAGATTTAAAAATGCATTTGGTATCTCTCCGTCCAGATACCGTGCTGACCAAGAAAGGATGAAAAACAAATGAAATATTTAATTTTAAGCGTAGATACCGGAATTGATGACGCTCTCGCTCTTGCCTATGCAGCAGGACAAAAAGAACTGTCTTTATTAGGAGTAACCGTATCTTACGGCATGGCTCCTGTAGAGTATACTTACCGCAATACGAAATATATTTTATCTGTACTAGGCGCCCAGCATATTCCAGTCTATGCCGGAAGCCATTTTCCAGTACAGGAAAAGCGCAGCTACAATGGAAATTTTCACGGCATGGACGGCGCTGCCAATCTGTTGGGGCAGCCTGCGCCTGCGGAATTCCCGCATACCTTTGATAAGTAGGAAGAACGCCGGAACAGGTATGCGAGACGCTCGCGGCGCAGTATGAAAAAGAAGGATGGTAAGTAAATAGCAGGACTTAAGGCATATAGCATTTAGAAAACATTTACTCAAAATATTAGATTTCTATACAAAGCACGCAAAGGGCATCAGGAAATCCCAAAAAAGGATTTTAAGGTGTCCTTTTTAAAAATAAGGAGAATGAAAATGAAGTTTAAAATCAAAGGAAAGAAATACAGCCTGGAAGGCCTTCTCATACTCCTGCCTGCGGTTCTTTTATACGGTCTTGTTATCGTATTCCCCGTATGTAATACTTTTTATACCTCTTTCTTTGAATGGAACGGTATTAAACAGGTTCCTTATGAATTCGTAGGTTTGGACAACTATATCACCTTTTTCCACGACTACCAAACAGCAACTGCATTTAAAAATGTATTCATGCTTGCTGCTGTTGGATGTCTTTGCACGATACCCATTACCTTCTTCCTGGCAACTGTAATTAATAAACAGTTTTTTGGTTTACGCCTATTTAAAACCTTTTATTTTATTCCCGTAGTAATCAACCGTATTGCAATCAGCCTAATGTTTACCTTTATCTTATACCCTAAAATGGGGCCATTCACTATAGTAATGGAAAAATTAGGCTTTGATGGGATAAATGTCCTTGGCAATTTTAATACGGCCATGATAGGCGTCTGTTTTATCTATATGTGGTGTGACGCAGGGTTTCAAATGGTCGTATTTTCATCCGGACTTGCCGGAATCCCGGACGAGCTATACGAAGCGGCTGCCATTGACGGCGTAAATTCCCGCCAAAAGCTATGGTATATTACTCTTCCTATGATGAAATCCACCTTTAAAATTGTAATTATTTTTGTTTTTACTGGTGCCTTTAAAATGTTCGACTTGGTGATGGGACTTACCGCCGGAGGCCCCGGCGGCGCAACAGAGGTTCCCAATACTCTACTCTATAACAATGCTTTTACTTATAATCGAATCGGTTATGCGGATTCCATTGCGGTAGTAATCGTACTCATCTGCCTTACCTTTTCCTTTATTGTAAATAAAGGTTTCCGTGAACGTGACTGATAAAAGAGAGGTGAAACAAAATGAAACGGAAAATCACTCCTGGAAAAATAATTTATTGGGGTATCGCTGTACTATGGTTTGTAACTGCCATTTTTCCATTATATTTTACGTTTATCTCTTCTTTTAAAGATAACAGTGAAATTTTCAAGGACTTTTTAGTTCCTACACTTTCGCCAACCTTTGAAAATTATATAATGGCTGAAAAAATGGCTGGAATTCTAAGAGCTACTCTTAACTCCCTGATGGTATCAGTCAGTGCCATCGCCATCATGCTGATCGTATGCACTATGGCCGCTTACGTAATCGCACGGCATAAGGTTCCTTTTGCAGGATTCTTTTCAGCCTTATTTATTGCTGCTTTAACCATTCCGGTACAAAGCGCTATTATACCGATCGTGCAAATGGTAAGCAATGCAGGACTTAAAAATCATCTCTGGACTCTGGTTATCATCTACTCTGGTCTGAACATGGCGTTGGTATTCTTTATTATGAAAAACAGTATCGAAGCAATTCCGTCTGATTTAGATGAAGCCGCAATGATAGACGGGTGCAGCCTGATCCAAATCATTATGAAGGTTATGATACCTGTAGTCAAACCCTCTATGGCAACATGTGCCATTATCACCTTTTTATTTACATATAATGAGCTTCAGATTGCCAATGTACTCATCAATGACCGGGCACTCCGGACAGTTTCCGTGGCCCTTTTAAGTCTGAAAGGTGATTTTGGAGTTTTATACTCTGTTATTTTTGCTGCTGTGATCATTTCCATGATCCCTACTGTAACCGTATATCTTCTTGCCCAGGAAAAAGTAGAAAAAAGTATTGCCAGCGGTATGATCAAAGGATAAAAGCACCTAACTGAAGTTTTACAAAAAGGAGGAAACTATGGCTTGCCAAAGGCTTCTCCCCGGAATCTATTGCAGAATTAGCTCCTGCCTATATCAAAAAGATCTATACTATGATCCAGGATAATCCCAACGAGACAGACCTGCAGATTGCCCAGGCTTTGATAAAAGGCAAATAAGATTCCATACGTAAAAAATATTTTTCTTCCCCTATTGACCGCCTAAAAAGAACGCAGTAAGATAAACATTAGAAGGGCAATATTATTTCACATGGAGGGGACGTACATTGAAAGCTGGTAAATATGAGATAGACATGTGTAACGGATCGATCATGGATAAACTGATCTCTTTTTCGCTTCCCTTGATGCTCTCTAGTATCCTGCAGCTCATGTTTAACGCTGTGGATATTATTGTAGTGGGAAGATTCAGCGGAAGCCAGTCTCTTGCGGCAGTTGGATCCACTACTGCGCTGATCAATATTTTTACAAATCTGTTTATCGGAATCTCTCTGGGGGCAAATGTCCTGGCTGCACGGTATTACGCCACAGATCAGAAAAAGGAAATGTCAGAGGCAGTACATACGGCGATCGCTTTGGCCCTGATCAGCGGGATTCTTACGGCATTTGTGGGACTTTTTGCTTCCAAATTCGCTCTCGAACTCATGGCTACGCCAGATGATGTCATCGACCTTTCAGCCGTTTATATGAGAATCTATTTTATGGGCATGCCATTTTTCATGCTTTATAATTATGGAGCTGCCATTTTAAGAGCAGTGGGCGATACAAAAAGGCCGCTGGCTTTCCTTATACTCTCAGGTCTTGCCAATGTAGTCCTGGATCTGCTTCTGGTAATTGTAATTCCTCTGAATGTGGCAGGTGTTGCCATTGGCACAGTGACATCCCAGATGATTTCCTGCATTTTAGTGCTCCGCTGTCTCTATAAATCAGAGGGCAGCTATCAGCTCCGGTTTTCAAAACTTACTATTAAAAAATTATATCTGAAACGGATTTTCCAGGTGGGTATCCCTGCAGGGATTCAGAGCACCGTCATTAATTTCTCCAATGCCCTGCTCCAGTCATCTGTAAATTCTTTTGGAGCCACAGCAATGGCAGGCTACACAGCCGCCAATAATATTCTCGGCTTTTTATATGCGGCAGTAAATGCAGTCACCCAGGCATGTATGAGCTTTACCAGTCAAAACTTCAGCGTAGGAAAGGCAAAACGCATGGACCGGGTACTTATGGACTGTGTCTTTTTATCAGTAGGAGTATCCGTTGTTTTAGGAGTGGGCGCATACGTTTTCGGAAATCAGATTCTAACGATCTACACCACAGATGCCAACGTGATCCAGTGCGGTCTGGAAATACTTTCCATTACTACAGTTCCTTATTTCCTTTGCGGCATCATGGATTTGCTTCCAGGCGCTCTGCGTGGAACCGGACATTCTGCTGTTCCCATGATCTTATCCATTATCGGAACTGTAGGAACCCGTATCTTATGGATTTATGTGTTTTTCCCGCAAAACAGAACCCTGCATTTCCTGTTTATCTCCTATCCGGCATCATGGATCGCGACCATCCTTATGCAGGCGGTCTGCTATTACTTTGTGCGCAAACGCTGCCTGCAGCAAATACAGGCATCCCTGCATTAAATAAACAGCCAGTTCTTTACCTTTTATTTTAGGAAAGCACTGCGCCCCTTACAGCGAATAGTTCAATTTTCTATTCTCCCTTTTAAGTTCCCCAGGGGCGTTGCTGTAATAAAAGAAGCGGAGTACGCCAGCCACACAGGCTGCGCACCCCGCTTCTTTTCTTTTTCATTTGTATATACCTGCTCAATATGCATAGCAAAGTATCTGTTTTCCACATCCAACTGGGATTTTCATGTCTTCTTTGCACCAATTATCTGGATATCCACATAATCGAAATTGTAAAAAACAAAACCGCCAGGCGATCCATTCTTTAACCTCTGCATAAGGAAACTATAGGTTTATCCTCTAACCTCGTCGAACTCTTTTTGAATTTCCTTAGATGGTTCCGGCGTAAGCAGGGATACCACCACAATAAAAATACTGGAAACCAAAAATGCCGGGAGCAGTTCATAAATATCCCATAAGCCGCCTAACGGGCGAACCAGCAGATTCCAGATGAATACCATTGCAGCGCCGCTTAACATTCCGGCAATAGCACCTGCGCGGGTAGTACGTTTCCAGAATAAACTAAAGAGCATTAAAGGTCCAAAGGTCGCTCCAAATCCAGCCCATGCAAAACTTACGATCGTAAAGATGACGCTGTTTTCATCAAGAGCTATAATAACAGCAACCACTGCGATTAAAAACAGTGTAAGCCTGGAAACATTTAACACCTCTTTATCCGATGCCTTTTTCTTAAACAGTCCCTGGTAAATATTCTTCGCAAATGCAGACGCCGCTATCAGCAGATAAGAATCGGAAGAACTGATCGTCGCCGCAAGGATACCTGCCATAATAAAGCCTGCAAGAAGAGGCGGGAAGAGATTGGTAGCCAAAAGGATGAATACGTTCTCTGCGTCTGAAGAAGTAGTCAGGCCAGTAGGATAAAGCGTACGCCCTACAACACCGATAAATACCGCGATCGTTAACGAAATCACTACCCACACCGTAGCAATCCGGCGGGAACGGGTAAGTTCCTTCTCATCACGGATAGCCATAAAGCGGAGCAATACCTGGGGAACACCGAAATATCCAAGCCCCCATGCCAGATTTGATACCGCTGACAATATACTGTACTGTCCTGCAGCGCCAAACTGGGGCTCTCCATTTACCACCTGCTGCACACCATCCACTACCTCCGGTGTAGCAATGCCGAAAAATTCCAAAAATCCTGGAATAGATTTCGCATTTTCAATTACCGCGCCTACACCTCCTGCTGCTGCCGTTCCTACGCAGACCGTCACGATAAGGGCAATGATCATCACCACTGCCTGCATAAAGTCGGAAGCACTCTCTGCAAGAAATCCTCCTATGATCGTATATACCAGCACAAAGACTGCACCCACGATCATCATAGGAATATAAGGCATATCAAAAAGTGTAGAAAACAGCTTTCCACAGGTTACAAGACAGCTTGCCGCATAAACAGTAAAAAAGATCAGAATGAATACTGCCGCAATTGTCATGATAACTTTGCGCTTCTCATGAAAACGATTGGAAAAATATTCCGGCAGTGTGATAGCGTTTCCCGCCTTTACACTGTATCTGCGCAGCCTTTTGGAAACAATCAGCCAGTTTATGTATGTTCCCACAGCCAGGCCGATAGCCGTCCATGCTGCGTCTGCTATGCCGCACCAGTACGCAACACCCGGCAGTCCCATAAGAAGCCATCCGGACATATCCGATGCTTCCGCACTCATTGCCGTTACCCAGGGTCCTAAGCTTCGCCCGCCCAGAAAATAGGCATCAGAGCTTGCGTTCGCTCTTCTGGCGAAAGTAACCCCTATTATGATCACCGCTGCCATATATATGATCATGGCGATCAGAATCTGTAGTGTGTCTCCCATTTTATTTTTTTCCTTTCCCTTTATTTCAGTATCCCAATAAAATATTAGATACTGTTATTGCAAAATTATGGAATATTACCATATTGCAGTATAAAAACAATTATAAACAAAATCTAAAATTTTGGCAACAAATACTTATTTCTTTTTCTTTTAAAATCCTATGTCTATAAACAGCCCATAAAAATAACAGGCAATGAAGCTTTGTTTCTTCCTCATTGCCTGTTATCCTAACTCAATTCTGTCCTTGGCTTAGAATTCTTTTCTCAGAGCTTCCGTCATAACTTCCAGGGGTGCCTCTTCTCCTGTCCTCTTATCCGTTAAAAAGCCTTCCAGCCTCTTCTGATCTCATCCATCTGGCGCATGATTTCCAGAGTTTCACTGTGAGGCATTTCCCGGCACTCGTTTTTTCCATCCATAAGCGCCATGGCACAGGCAGCGACCTCATATTCATACCCTGAAATCTGAGGAGGGACAGGATATTCCTTAACAGCCTGTGCACTTCCGTCCAGGGTTTTATATAATCGTATCGCTTCTGGATTATTAATATTCTGGATTTCAAGTATTCCTTTTTCTCCGTAAATCCATCCGGTACGATCTGTCATGGTATACATGGTAGAAAATAAGGAAGCCATTTTTCCGTCTTTATAGGAAATCATCACCTGCTCCTGTCCATCTACCCCGCTTTTGTCCATAATACAGGAAGCGGATATCCCTTTGATCTCATTGCCAAATACCATGCTTGCAAAATTCAGCGGATAAACCGTCAGATCCAGCATAGCGCCGCCGCCAAGCTCAGGACGCATAAGTCTTTCTTTATGGGTAACCGGATACCCCAGATTTGCAGAAAGAGAATGAACCTCTCCCAATTCCCCTCCTTTGACGATATCGTCAATTATTTTTCTGGAGGGCATATATCTGGTCCAGATGGCTTCTGCCAGAAGAAGATTCTTCTCACGGGCCGTTTCCACCATCTCTTTACTCTCCTCCTCGTTCATGGCAAACGCTTTCTCACACAGCACGTTTTTCCCTGCCTCAAGGGCTGCCTTTGTCCATTTACAGTGATGAGAATGGGGCAATGCCACATAGACCAGATCTATTTCCGGATCTGCAAGCAGTTCCTCATAAGAGCCATAGGCTTTCTTAAATCCGTGGGTATCTGCAAATGCTTCTGCACGGGCCAGTTCTCTGGCCGCCACCCCAAAGCGTTCCGCCTGGGGTATCCACTCCGCGTCCATAGACGCCTTTCTTTCCGGATACATCTGCTGTATGGTCCTTACCATATTTTCCCGTTTTTCCAATCCGCTTAAAGTCTCAGCCATTTTTACAGCAATACGCCCTGCGCCAAGAAATCCTACTTTCATGTTGTTTAAAGCACCTCATTTCTTTATGGGAATGTTTTTTTGTCATAATGGGATCTTCTGTCCCTTAGCTTCCATACAAATTCAGTATACTCTCTTTCCTCTTTATCCGCCAGTATATGAAAGAAAAAGTCTTCTTATTTTATATGAGCCTCACACCCCATAAAATTCCCGCACCGCATCTGCCAAAAATTCTGCAATCCCATCCTCCCCATACTGCTTATCAAATACGCTTCTAGCCTGTTCATAATTTTCGTAGGTTTCAGCTATACCCATCATGATCTGCCGTTCATTTTTCAGTCGGAATACCTGCTTGGTGGCAAGGGCATATTCACAGATCAGCGCCTTTACTTCCAATGTCTGTGCAGACATTCCTTCCCGTCTGCACAATACCAAACGTTTTACAATAGAGTCCGTTTTCTTTTGATAGGCATCAAGTTCCTCTGTCCCCATGGGATTTCTCACAGAAGCCAGAAGCCCTTCTTTATCCCCATAAGCTTCCAGAAGAATTTGCTTTGTTTCCGGCTGGTTATAGAGCTTAAGGGTTTTCTCTACGTAATTTTTATGGAAAGCTTCCATGCTTCCAAAATCCTGTATGTTTGCCGCAAGAATGTTCTCTGGTGCATTTTTCACAAAGATCTGAAATAATTCTTCGATATCCTCTTTTCCAAACACTGTAAAGTCCATCTCTTTTTCTCCTTTCAGAATACTATCGACACTTGACAGCAGCCGTTCCAAATGCATCTTTTTCTGTGCCAGTACATGCCGCTGGCCTCTTAAAATCTGTATTCTGTCCAGAGCCGGGTCCTCCAGAATCCTTTGAATCTCCTTTAAGGGCATGCCAAATTCCCGAAAAAGCAATATTTGCTGCAGACGTTTTAGATTCTCCTCATCATAAAACCGATAGCCAGCCTCATTCACAAGCGCCGGTTTCAGCAGACCTATCTCATCGTAATAATGAAGGGTACGTACGCTGACCCCCGTAAGCTTTGAAACTTCCTTTACTGTTTTCATGTCAATTCTCCTCGTTTTTCTTACCTCTGAAAGCGCTTTCTACACCAAGCATACACCCTCACGCAGCGTAAGAGTCAATCTTTATTTTCCCAAAATCTTAAGACTATATTTTTCTCCAAAAATACCGAATATCTCTCACAATAAAACAATTTTTCATAGACAGCCCACCCTCCGTCTGCTATCATAAGAGGATAAAAAAGAGGGAGGATTTATCCATGCAAAAAGAGAAAACTTCTGCCAGCGAGCTTTTTAAGCTCGACGGCAAGCCAACCTTCGGACAGGCCTTTCCCCAGGCTATGCAGCACGTACTGGCTATGCTGGTCGGCAATATCACCCCGCCCATGCTTATTGCCAGCACTCTTGGCCTTTCTGCGGCAGACCAGATCATGCTCACCCAGGCGGCTATGATCATCGGCGGCATCACTACTTTGCTTCAGCTTTATCCGGTCCTGGGATTTGGTATGGGAATGCCTAACGTAATGGGAGTGGCATTTGCTTACATGCCTATCCTGACCATGATCGGACAGCAGTACGGAATTGCTGCTATCTTTGGCTCTCAGTTAGTAGCCGGCTTTCTGTCAATCTTTATCGGTATGTTTATGGGAAAGATACGCCGTTTTTTCCCGCCAATCGTCAGCGGTACGGTAGTTCTCAGCATCGGTTTGTCCCTGTATGAGACCGCTATCAACTACATGGGCGGCGGTTCCGGTGCAAAAGCGGACGGTACCTTTGGTTCCGCCCAGTTCTGGATCCTTGCAGGCGTCACCCTTGCCGTTACCCTTGCCTGCAGCCTTTTCGGCAAAGGATACATTCATGTTTCCGGTATGCTCATCGGTATTGTGGTCGGCTATGTGATTGCTTTGTTTATGGGCGGGATCATAGACTTTTCTGAAGTTAACCAGGCCGGACTGATCTCCATTCCCATTCCTTTCCACTTTGGACTGGAATTTCACCCTGATGCCATTATCATGATGGTACTGATGTATATCGTCCAGGCAGTACAGACTATCGGAGATGTTTCTTCTACAGCAATGGGCGGATTCGGACGCGAGGCAACTGATAAGGAATTAGGCGGCGCCATTAAAGGCCAGTCCATCTGCGGTATGATCGGTGCCGTAATCGGCGGTCTTCCCACAGACCCATACAGCCAGAATGTAGGTTTGATCTGTACTACAAAAGTCGTTGCCAAACGTGTTTTCCTCATCGTTGGCGCAATCATGCTTGCTGCCGGCATTTGCCCTAAATTCGGCGCTTTGATGACCACCATTCCTCAGCCCGTTTTAGGCGGTGCTACCGTCACAGTGTTTGCAGCCATCACCATGTCCGGTATCCAGCTTCTCAATGAACAACCTATGAACTACCGCAATAAGATGATTGTAGGAATCGCTCTTGCCATTGGTATCGGCATTGATGCCGTACCGGACATCCTGCAGTTCTGTCCTCAGCTTGTTCAGAATATCCTTGGAAGCTCTCTTATGGTGTCCTTCCTCATTGTATTCCTTCTGAACCTGATCGTTCCGGAGGATGATTCACCTGCATCCTGATGATATAAGTTTTACGAAGGGACATGCCATATGCGGCATGTCCCCTTGTTTTTGCCTTTATTTATAAACATTTTTCCGCAGTTCACTTTAACTCCATCCCCATCCTTTCCACTACCCGCCTAGCCTCTTCCGCTCTGTC
>CALIZJ010000122.1 GCA_938028845.1 uncultured Blautia sp. | reverse complement strand
CATGATAAGGTAAAGGAAACAAAATCAAAAGACTAAAGGAGAAACATTTATGAAATACATGTTTGCGTCAGACATTCATGGTTCGGCATATTTTTGCCGGAAGATGCTGGAAGCATTTCAGGAGGAAAAGGCAGAGCGCCTGGTTCTTCTGGGCGATCTGCTTTACCATGGTCCCAGGAATGACCTGCCAAGGGAATATGCGCCCAAGGAAGTGATTGCCATGTTAAATGGAATGAAGCACCTGATCTATGCAGTGAGGGGAAATTGCGAAGCTGAGGTGGATCAGATGGTGTTAAATTTTCCTGTAATGGCAGATTACTGCATCCTGGAACTTGGGAAAAAGACCTTTTATGCCACACACGGACATGTTTATAATCAGGAAAATCTGCCGCCTATTCAGGAGGGAGACATTTTAATCCATGGACATACCCATGTGCTTAAGGCGGAACGAAGAGAGAATTACATCCTTTTAAATCCAGGTTCCGTGTCTATACCGAAGGAAGGCAATCCTCCTACCTACGCTGTTTTTGAGGACGGGATTTTTTGCATTAAGGATTTTCAGGGAAATATAGTAAAAGAATTAGAATTGTAAAGAGAGGGTACCATGGAAAAATGGGAATTGATCGCACCCTGCCATTTTGGCCTGGAAGCTGTGCTAAAACGTGAGATCCTGGATTTAGGATATGAAATCAGCAAGGTAGAGGATGGCAAGGTAACATTTTGGGCGGATGCCCAGGGAATTGCGGATGCAAATATATTTCTCCGCACTACAGAGAGGATTCTTTTAAAAGTAGGAGAGCTGAAAGCCACTACATTTGAAGAACTTTTCGATAAAACAAAAGCCCTTCCATGGGAAAGATTTCTTCCTGTGGACGGAAAATTTTGGGTGGCAAAGGCAAATTCTGTTAAGAGTAAATTGTTCAGCCCCTCGGATATCCAGTCCATTATGAAAAAAGCCATTGTGGAACGTCTGAAAGGCGTGTATGGGGTATCCTGGTTTGAGGAAGATGGAGCCAGCTTTCCCATAAGAGTAGCGTTTATGAAAGATGTTGCCACTATCGGCATTGATACTTCCGGCGTATCTTTACATAAACGGGGATACCGGCAGATGACAGTGAAGGCGCCGATCACAGAAACCCTTGCCTCTGCTCTTATCATGCTTACCCCATGGAATAAAGACCGGATTTTGGTAGATCCCTTTTGCGGAAGCGGGACCTTCCCTATAGAGGCGGCTATGATGGCGGCGGATATTGCTCCGGGAATGAACCGCTCCTTCCTGGCAGAAGAATGGCGTCATCTGATTCCCAGAAGATGCTGGTACGATGCGGTGGAAGAAGCAAATGACCGTGTAAATCTGAATATTGATACAGATATACAGGGATACGATATTGATGAGGAAGCCATCCGGGCAGCCCGTGCCAACGCAAAGCTTGCAGGAGTAGAAAAACTGATCCATTTCCAGAAACGTCCGGTAAAAGAACTGCGGCATCCAAAGCCCTATGGATTTATCATAACAAATCCTCCCTATGGAGAAAGATTGGAGGAAAAAGCGGCTCTGGGACAGCTTTACCGGGAAATCGGGGAAAGTTTTAACCGATTGGATAAGTGGTCCATGTACCTGATCACTTCTTATGACCGGGCAGAAAATGATATCGGGCGAAAGGCGGACAAAAACAGAAAGATTTACAATGGTATGCTGAAGACCTACTATTACCAGTTCCTGGGTCCCCGCCCTCCTAAGAAAAAGGATTAGATCAGCGCTGACGGAAGGGCAGGATGCATATACAATGAAAACGAAAGAGGGATTTGAAAGTGAAAAAGATCATATTTGCAACTGGAAATCAGGGAAAAATGAAAGAGATCCGCGAAATATTAAGCGACCTTGATGTGGAAGTGCTGTCTTTAAAAGATGCCGGGATTGAAGCGGATATTGTGGAAGATGGAGAGACTTTTGAGGAAAATGCAGTCATAAAAGCAAGAACAATCTGCCAGATGACGGGGGAAATCGTCCTTGCAGATGATTCGGGCCTTGAGATTGATTATCTGAACAAAGAGCCTGGAGTCTATTCTGCACGTTATATGGGAGAAGATACTTCTTATCATATAAAGAACGGAAATCTTATAAGCCGTTTGGAAGGAGTGCCGGATGAGAAACGCACGGCAAGATTCGTATGTGCCATAGCTGCCGCATTTCCTGATGGAACGATAAAGACCACAAGAGGAACCATGGAAGGACGTATCGGGTATGAGGAAAAAGGGGAAAACGGGTTTGGATACGATCCGATTTTTTACCTTCCGGAGTACGAATGCACCTCCGCTGAACTGTCCATGGAAGAAAAAAATAAAATCAGCCACAGAGGAAAGGCACTGCGTGCCATAAAGGAAGAACTGAGATGAAAATATTGATCGTAAGCGACACACATGGAAGAGATGAAAAACTGGAAGAGGCTGTTCACAAAGAAGCGCCCATAGATATGCTTATTCACTGCGGAGATGTGGAGGGACGGGAGTTTTTTATTGAAGCATTGGCGGAATGTCCCTGCTGCATCGTATCTGGAAATAATGACTTTTTTTCAGATCTTCCAAGAGAAGAGGAAATCCGGATTGGAAACAGCAAGGTTTTGGTGACGCATGGGCATTATTATGGAGTATCCATGGATATTTATGGGATCGTCGAAGAAGCAAAGGCAAGAGACTGTCAGGCGGTTTTCTTCGGACATACCCATAAGCCGGTGATTACCGAGCAAAACGGCGTCCTTGCCCTGAACCCGGGAAGTCTCTCCTTTCCCCGCCAGGATGGCCGAAAGCCAAGCTATGCAGTCCTGAAGACGGATCGGAATGGAGAATTAAAGGCAAAGATTAAATATCTGGACAGATGATGAAGGGGTTCTTAAATTCTAAAATTGGGTTTTTAGGATTTTAGACTTTTGGAAGAGCTTTATGGAAAAAGATAAGATAAAATGCGTATTTTGTACCCATGCTTTGGCATGGGTATTTTTATAACTATAAAAATGCCTAAATAATATTCCGTAAATCTATGGAAATGTGGTATAATTGAATGACTTTAAGACAACTATTTTTCTGTTTTGGATCTGTTATGGGAGTCCACAGCCAAAGCTATAGAAAAAATTATTGGAGGCTTGAACAGCCTATATTTCGTGTACGATCAGACTGTGTTTCGGTCAAGCCGGAAACGGCAAATGCAGCGGCTGCCAACTATTTCTAAGGAGTGAACAAAATGAATACTTTTCCGCTGAATACCTCTCAGTATAGTATGTGGATGAATGAAAAGTCTTTCCCAAAAGAGGCAATTAATACCATCTCATTCAGGCTGTATTTTCCTGATCAGGAGGCTGCTGTCGTAAAAATGGCTGCAGATACAGTCATAAATAGCTGTGATCTTTTCCGTCTGCGTTTTATGCAGGATGCAGAGGAAAAGTTGTTCCTTGAAAAAACAGCGGATCCGGTACACTGCAGTGAACTTGAGAGGGAACGCTCCCTTTCAGAGACCGGAAAACTTTGTGAAATTTTGGAAACCCAGAAGATCGTAAATTTTTCTTCCGGGAATCTTTATCAGGCGAAAGTGTTTCCTGTCAGAGAAGGCGGGAGCTTGCTTTTATTTCTCTTTCATCACATCCTGACGGACGGATATGGAATGTGCCAGATCGCACAGATGGTCTTGGATAACCTTAACGGCAGGGAGAGCCAGCAGGTATGCAGGGAATTTAAGGAAACGGATGTTTCAAAGAAGTATGACGGGGAAGAAGAAAAAAGATTTTGGATTTCCTATTTTGATCAGGTACAGGCAGAAGGAGAGCTCTTTCATGAAGAGGCAGAAGGATGCAGCCGCACCTGTTATTCTTATACGCTTTCAGGGGAGTTGACAAATCAGATCTGTTCTTATGCGGATGCGCACGGAATTACCCCTGCTTCTGTTTTTTCGGGGGCATTTGCGCTTTATCTGGCACGTGCGGGAAAGTCAAAGGACGCCGTATATCTGATGCCCAGACTGAACCGGGAAACGCCAGAAGAGAGAAGACAGATGGGATGCTATACCCTGGTAGTGCCTGTGCGTGTGACAGTAGACAATAAGATGAAATTTAGCGAATTATGCCAGGCAGCTTATCTTAGCGGAAAAAAGGCGTCCGCTCATAAAAACTACGGTATTTCCAACATTATAAAGGATCTTCATGGAAGCGGGATCATCAGTGGAAATATCAGTGAATATACGCTGAACTATTACCAGCCGGAATTAAGATCAGAGATTCCTTTTGAAATACATATGAGTATGGATGGAGCCATGCATAACCATCTGACAGCCAATATCACAAAATTTAAAAAAGTTTTTCAGATTGATTATGACGGACGCGACGGTATATATACAGAAGAGCGGGTAAAGTATTTTCACGAAGCATTGCTTGCAATTATCCGCCAGGGAATGAACGGAGCGGACAAAGAGGTTGGTAGTTTTCAAGTGACAGGGGAAAGGGAGCGTGAGAGGCTGCTTCATATGGAAGGAAAGAAAATACAAATCAGTGAGACAGACACGATTCCCTCCCTGTTTGAGAAAGCTGCGGAAAAATATGGGGAGAAGCCGGCCCTTTATGCAAAAGACGTGTGCCTGACTTTCCGGGAACTGGATCTTATGTCTAACCGGATCGCCAATGGGCTGATCCAAAAAGGAATCCGCATGGGAGAGACGGTCATGTATATGCTTAACCGGGATTACCGGCTGCTCCCGGCTATGTTTGGCATTTTAAAGGCAGGGGCTGCGTTTATTCCTGTTGATCCCCAGTATCCGCGGGGCAGAATTGAATATATACTTGAGAACAGCGGTTCTTCCTATATCATTTCTTCCAAGGATGTGGAAGCGGCAGGGGAGATCAGTTATCTTGAAGTGGATGAGCTCCTTTCTTTTGAAAAGGATTCGGACCCCAGATTATCCATTCCCCAAGAACAGTTGGCATATTGTATCTATACTTCCGGTACGACGGGAAATCCCAAAGGGGTCATGCTCTCCCACAGAGGTATTGTCAATATTACACACCCTGATAACAATCCCTTTAACAGGGATATTGTAACGTGCGGCACAGGGATTACAGCCATTGGCTCAGTATGTTTTGATATCTCGCTGTTTGAGTTTTTTGTACCTCTTTTTAACGGAATGTTTATTGAACTTGCACCGGACGATGCCCTTGCAGATCCGGTAAAACTGGCCGGCCTTATCCGGGCTCACGGGGCGAATATCCTGCACTGTACGCCCTCCCGGCTTTCTGCTTATCTTCATGAAAAGTCCTTTGCAGAGGCCCTTGCGTTCGTGCAGGTGATCCTGGCGGCAGGAGAGGTGCTTCCCGGCAGTCTTACAGATGAGCTGAGGGAGTTACGGAATCCGTATTTATAATGGCTACGGCCCTACGGAGACGACGATAGGGGCAACGATCACAGAGGCGGGAGATAATCTTACCATTGGAACGCCTATTGCAAATACAGGAATCCTGATACTGGACGAAGAAGGAAGGCTTCTTCCTTACGGAGCTACAGGAGAAATCTGTATTTACGGAAAAGGACTGGGCATCGGCTACAAAGGACTGGAAAAAGAAACGGCGCTGCGGTTTGTGGAGAGATATGGAAAAAGAGTGTACCGCACCGGAGATCTGGGGGCGTTTCTTAAGGATGGAAGGCTTCTCTACAGTGGAAGGAATGACCAGCAGGTAAAGATTCGCGGGCTTCGTATTGAACCTGCGGAGATTGAAAACTGCATCCGGGCATTTCCCGGTATTGGTTCTGCCTGCGTGATCGTACGCACCCTGGCAGGCACACCCCATCTGGTGGGATTTTATACAGTAAAACAAGGAGCTGCTGCGGCAGAACCGGAATTAAGAAGTTATCTGAAAGGGCGTCTGACTTCCTATATGGTGCCGGATATCTTAAAAGAGCTGGAGGATATCCCACAGACGCCGGGAGGAAAAACCGACTTGAAAGCTCTTGAACAGGAGCCCATAGAATATGTAAGGACCTGGCGGGAACCGGAAAATTCCTTCCAGAGAGCAATCTGTGAGGCATTTGCGGCAGTTCTTGGAGAAGAGAAAATTGGCCTGGATGACAATTTCTTTGAGCTTGGCGGAGACAGTCTTCATACAGCAGAACTGATTTCTGAAATAGAAGAACGACTTCCAAAAGTGCAGATGGTGTACGGGGATGTTTTCCGGTATCCGACCCCGGATATGCTGGCACAGTATCTCTACCGCCCGGACAGCGGGAGGGAGGTTTTTGAAGATTCCCTGAAAAATCTGGATTACAGAGGCTTGGATAAAATTCTTGGAAAGAATATCCCTGGAGGGACAAAAAGCCGTTCCCTGGGAAATGTGCTGCTTACAGGCGCAACTGGCTTTTTGGGAATCCACATTTTGCTGGAGCTTTTAGAACAGCCTTGGCTGTATGAGAAAATCTACTGCCTGGTGCGTCCCACCAAACGCCTGGATGAAACCAAAAGGCTTCGGAGTACACTTTTCTATTTTGGGGACAACGACTATGGGGAGGAATTTGGAAACCGCCTGTTTGCATTAAACGGAGATATTGCGGAAGAATCTATTTTCGTGGAGCCTTTTAAAGGAAAAATTGATACGGTAATAAACTGCGCAGCGAATGTGGCCCATTTCGCTTACGACGATAAACTGGAGCAGATCAACACAGTGGGTGTGAGAAATCTTTTAGATTTCTGTAAAAAGCAGAAGGCATCTCTTTTGCAGATTTCCACCATCAGCGTGGGCGGAGTATCCCCAAAGAAGAAAAAAACGTCTGTACTTACAGAGCAGGATCTCTATATCGGACAGGAGATACATAACCAGTACATCCTCTCGAAATATATGGCGGAGTATGAGATCCTTCGCCGGGCAGCAGATGAAGGAATCCCGGTGCGGATCATGCGGGTAGGAAATCTCCAGGGCCGGATGCGGGATGGGGAATTTCAAATGAACCGTAGGACGAATGCTTTTACCAGGCAGATTTCCGCCTATGTAAAGATCGGAAAGGTTCCGGCTTATGTATATAATAGTTCGGTTAATTTTTCCCCTGTGGATGAGGTGGCAAAAATGATCGTCGCGCTTGCTGCGCTTGAGGAAGAGTATTCCGTTTTTCATGTGTATCCTCCCCAGGAAGTGCCTTATAGAAAACTATTCGAGACACTTGAGAGTATCGGATATCCGGTGGAGCAGGTTTCTGACGAGGAGTTTGACCGCTGCGTAAAAACTATGGGACAGTCCAGGGAGGGAAAACGTATCCTTGAGGGAATCCTTTTGGAAAACGCGGATCTTCGGTATACGGACAATAAAGTTACCCAGGAGTTTACGGAAAATATGTTGACCAGGCTTAACCTTAAATGGAAACCGGTCACAGATTCCTATCTTACGAAATATTTTACTGCGCTGGAGGAGCTGCAGATGTTTGAAAGGGAGGAGGAATAAGTACAATGGATGCTGTTACTTTTTTGTGGACGCTGGCGGTATTTCTGGCGTCAGTGCTTGCCGGGATTATTGTCAGTGTGACGCTTGTCCCCAAATATAAGAAAAAGGTCATCGCGTTAGGCTGGGGGATTACTGCAATCGTGGGATTTATTCTGGCACTGATCAGTTATTGGGTTAACCTTTACAGCGATTTTGTGGGAATTTTAGGACTGTCCTTTCTGGTCTGCCTTGCCACACAGTTCCTTTTTGCTGACAGTGGAAGCGTAAAGCTTTTTGTGAGCCTGATGGCTACGCTGATCGCCAATGTGGTGACGTTTATGTTTTGCGGGACAACGGATACTTTTCTGGGAGCAGCCCTTGGATTTATTCAGGAAACGCCCTATACCGTATCCAATATTCTGCTGTTTATCGGGATTAAACTGGTGGTATATTCAGTGACGCTTTTCTTGTACTGCCGTCTGCTGCGGGAGCATGTGCGGAATATTATTAGCATTCTTGAAGGAAGAATGGCATCCTATATTGTCGCGCCGCTGGTTTCCTTGATTGGATTTTATGTGATTAACTGGATCACCAATTCTGTGGGAATCCTCCCGGGAACGGTATTCTTTTTCCCGCTGTACATTACGGTGTGCCTGATCTTTGTCATGGAATACGTGCAGATATTTACTTCGATTTCCTGGAGCGCAAGAGCCATGAAAAACGAAGCGGAGCTGAATGTTGCAAGCAATATTCAAAGAGATATGCTTCCCTGTATTTTTCCGCCTTTTCCGGAAAGGACGGAGTTTGATATCTATGCATCCATGAATCCGGCGAAAGAGGTGGGAGGAGATTTTTATGATTTTTTCCTGGTTGACCAGGAGCATCTGGCACTGGTGATCGCAGACGTATCCGGAAAGGGAGTGCCGGCAGCTTTGTTTATGGTGATCGCAAAAACCTTATTGAAAAACTGTGCTCTGGTGGAGAAATCACCGAAGAAAATACTGGAGACGGTTAATAACCAGTTGTGCGAAAATAATAAAGAAGAGATGTTTGTTACAGTCTGGCTGGCCATCTATGAGATTGGAACAGGTAAACTGACAGCGGCCAATGCAGGACATGAGTATCCTGTGATCCGGAAATCTGGAGGAGATTTTGAACTGGTTAAAGACAAACATGGTCTTGTCCTTGCGGGAATGGAAAATTCCAGATACCGGGAATATGAATTGGTGCTGCAGCCTGGAGAGACCCTGTTTGTATATACGGACGGCGTACCAGAAGCTACGGATGCGGAAGAAGCGCTCTTTGGAACAGAGCGGATGCTCCAGGTGCTGAACCAGTCGAAAGACGCTGCTCCGGAGGAACTGCTGAAAAATATGAAGGAAGCCATTGACACATTTGTAGGCAAAGCCCCGCAGTTTGACGACATTACCATGCTGGCTCTGCGAAACAGGAAGGAAAACGGATCATGAAAGAATTAACGTTGAAAGCGACGATGGAAAATCTTGATTCCCTTCAGGAATTTATACGGAATCAGTTAGAAACCGCTGGCTGCTCCATGAAATTGATGATGCAGATTGAGATCGCGGTAGAAGAAATTTTTGTAAACATCGTCCACTATGCTTATTCTCCTGATGTAGGGGATGTGACGGTAAAATGCGAGACCCAACAGGAACCTTTAAGTGTGGCCATACAGTTTCGGGATCAGGGTGTTCCGTTTAATCCTTTGCTTAAAAAGGATGCGGATACGACTTTGTCCGCAGATGAGCGCCAGATTGGGGGGCTGGGAATCCTGATGGTGAAAAAGTCCATGGATTCCATAGAATATTCCTACAAGGACGGATACAATATTCTTACCATAAGAAAAAATGTATAATTCAGAAACAATCTGCCGGAAAAAAGAGAGACGCGAAAAATAGTATTATGTTAGTTCAGCCCTGACGGGCAGGCTATATAGTAATTGTATAGAAAGGAGAAAATTATGAATATCAAAACGGAGAAACAGGGAAACAAGATGACGGTGAATTTAAACGGACGCCTGGATACCATGACTGCGCCGGAGATGGAGAGCAAGGTACTGGGCAATCTGGATGGGATCGAGGAGTTAATTTTAGACCTTAGTGAATTAAGCTATATGTCCAGTGCCGGTCTGCGTGTTATTTTAGCATGCCAGAAAAAAATCAATGCTGCACAGGGCAGTATGGTAGTGAAAAATGTAAATGAATTGATCATGGACATTTTTGATGCGACTGGATTTATTGATATTCTTACAATAGAAAACGAAGAGTCATAAATAAAAAAGCATGGAATATAATGAGGGAGGAGTTTCGGGGAAGTGATTCCCCGGAATTTTTTTCGGGAATTTTTCTGTAAAATCCAGATAAGATCTATGAAAGATCTGTGAAAAAAGTCGGAAGAATCTATGGATTTCCTTGACAGACCACCCATTTTTTACTATATTGATAAAAATTATTTGGGGAGCTTTCTGAAGTAACAAGGTAAATAACTTTTTGAGGCAGTCCTCATTGGTAAATAAAAAAAGAGGATTAAAAAATAAGTCCCTTTTGACAGATACCAGATGGGAGCGGCAGAAAGGAGATTACTATTGAAAAATGTAAAGAGACGATCTGCAGATATTATATAGGTTTTGGAATGTGTACCAGAAGCAGCGCATGGGAACATCAGGGGTGCTGCCAGAACTGTGGAAAATATGCTCCCCCAGTGAGAACACGGCATATAAAGAAAATTGGAATGGCCAGGGAAATGCGGATATATAATGAACTGCGTTTGTATAATAAAGAGGTGCTCTGAAAAAATCTGTCTGACAAACAGAAGGAAAGCTTTACAATTGACTGCACAGATGCTAAACTTTATTTCAATAAAACTATATATATGGAAAGAATTTTTCCTATTATATTATAAGACTATAACGATAAGGAGCAGCAAGCTATGAAGGTATTGAATTTTGGGTCTCTGAATCTGGATTATGTGTATCAGGTGGATCATATTCTTATCCCGGGGGAAACTCTGGCATCTTCAGACCGTAAGACTTTCTGCGGGGGAAAAGGTCTGAATCAGTCGATTGCCCTTGCCAAGGCCGGGATTCCTGTATATCATGCCGGGATGATCGGAGAGGAAGGGGATGTGCTTTTAGAAACCTGTAAAGAAAATGGGGTAAATACGGATTTTATCCGAAAGATTCCCGGACCTGGAGGCCATACAGTGATCCAGGTGGATAAAAACGGACAAAACTGTATCCTTCTTTTCGGTGGCTCGAACCGAAGCATGACCAGGGAATTTGTGGATTTTGTCCTTTCTTCATTTGAAAAAGGGGATATCATCCTTCTTCAGAACGAGATTAATGAGCTGGATTACATCATTGATGCAGCCTATGAAAAGGGGATGATGATCATTTTAAACCCCTCTCCCTATGACAGCGCCCTGGATGTCTGTGATCTTTCCAAGGTGAGCCTGTTTTTGGTCAATGAGATTGAGGGATATCAGATTACCGGAGAAAAGGAACCGGAAAAAATCCTTGCCAGGATAAAGGAGCTGTATCCCAAGGCAAAGATCGTACTTACCTTAGGGGGAGAGGGATCGGTATACCAGGATGAAAGCGGCATTTACCACCAGGGAATCTTTAAGGTAAAGGCGGTAGATACGACAGCGGCAGGGGATACGTTTACGGGGTATTTTATTTCCTCTATTATTGATGGAATGTCTATTGAGGAGGGACTTTCTCTGGCAGCCAAGGCATCTGCCATAGCCGTATCCCGCCCGGGAGCTACAGCTTCTATTCCTCTTAGAGAAGAAGTTCTTGCCTGGAATCCGGCAGAATAAAGAAATTTTAGGCGCCGTTTGTCTTCTTTGAAGAAGAGACGGCGCTTTTGGTATATCTGAAGATCTTGGTCAAATCCTGTCGTTTTCTTGCGCATGCAGGTTTTGTGGTGTATAATGAAAACCACAGTAACGAAGAATGAGCAAGGACAATAGGTGAACAGCTTTGAAGAAAAAAATCGAACAATTGTTAAGCGGAAAATTTCAGTATGAGCAGCCGACTCTTTTGTTTTCCCAGGAAAAGATTTCTGTCTCTTTAAAGGCAGGGGAGACGATGCGGGGAGAGCTGTATTTCGGTACGGAGGATAATGAACGGATCCGCGGATATATCACATCATCAGACAGGAGGCTGGTGCCTGGTACAGATAAATTTTCCGGCACTACCATCTGTCTTCCCTATGGAGTGGACGCAAATGGAATGGAGCCGGGAGAGGAACGTACCGGCTGGCTTTGTTTTACCACGAATATTGGAGAATATAAGCTGCCCTTTGTGATTTCCACAGAGAA
>CALIZJ010000121.1 GCA_938028845.1 uncultured Blautia sp. | reverse complement strand
AGATCACAGCCGTAACCTTTACCAATCAGGCGGCAAAAGAGATGAAGGAAAGGGTTTTAAAACAAGGAGGCATAGGGCGCAATTTCTCCCGTCTAACGATAGGAACATTCCACTCCATCTGCCTGGAATTTTTGAAAAAGCAGGGAAAAGGGATCATTCTTGCCAAGGAAAGCGACAAGGAAGAATGGGCGGAACATATCTGCCGGGAGTATGGCCTGGATATCTCCCCAGGGAAATTTCTGACAGCAGTGTCCGCCTGGAAAACAGGAGATATGGGAAACGCCATGGAAAAGGAGGAAATTTTCGGGGAGGCCATGGAAGCCTACCAAAAGCTTCTGACAGAAAATAAAAGGTATGATTTCGACGACCTTCTTTTGGAAACCCTTCGCGTTTTTGAAGGAAATAGGGAAAAGAAAGAAATACCGCCCTTTGCCCAGGCATTTACCTATCTTCTTGTGGACGAGTTCCAGGATATCAGTCCTCTTCAGTACAGGCTGGTAAAAGCATGGAACCAATATGGGAGAGAATTGTTTGTGATCGGAGATCCGGATCAGTCTATTTATGGATTTCGGGGATCGGATTCCAAGTGCTTTGCCCATGTAAAAGAAGAGTTTCCTGATGCGCGTGTGATCACCCTGGTAGAAAACTACAGAAGTACAGGAAAGATCGTGGAAGGAGCTGTAAGTGTAGTTTCTCATAATGAAGGCCAAGAGAGATGCCTTCACCCCTTTAAAGAGCAGGGCGTTCCCATCCGGATCGTGGAAGCGGAAAGCAAGATGGCAGAGGCCATTTTTGTGGCAAAGGAGATTAACCGGCTGATCGGCGGGATCGATATGCTGGATGCACAGCAGCAGTCCCTAAATCAGCGGGAGCAGAAGAATAGGACTTTCCGGGATATAGCTGTTTTATACCGTACCCATCATCAGGCAAGGCTTTTGGAAAAAACGTTAAGCCAGGAAGGAATTCCATACATCGTAAACGGCAGAGAGGATTTTCTTGGAAAACCTCTGGTGCGGGGAACCATCAGCTTTTTCAGCTCTCTTGTCTATCCAGAGGACGAGGCGTATAAAAAAGAGGCGGTACGGCTATTGTGGGGCACGAAGGAAGAGGGAATGTCCCAGATGCTCTATACACAGACCGCGGAAAAATATAAAGGAAAATGGAAAAAGACAAACTCAAAAAAGCTGCTTGAAGAATGGATCACGGATTTGGACCAGAAAGAAGATAAGGATATGAAAAAGCTTTTGGGAATGTCTGTGCTTTACCCTAAACTTTCCGAGTTTCTGGATGCTTTGGTATTGGGCGAAGAAGGGGATTTAAAGCGCTGCAATGGAAAAACTTTTTCAGCGGATGCAGTGCAGCTTATGACTCTTCATGGGGCAAAAGGGCTGGAATTCCCGGCGGTGATCCTGTACGGTGTGGGAAAAGGCGAACTGCCTTTGGAAAATGAGAAATATCCCACAGACACAGAAGAGGAACGCCGTCTGTTTTATGTAGGCATGACCAGAGCCAAGGAAGAGCTGATCCTTACCTACGCAAAAGAACCGTCCGGGTTTTTAAGTGAAATAAAAGAAACCTGTGTGAAGAAAGAACACACAGGAAAAGCACGCAGCATAAACACCGGCGTGCAGATGAGTTTGATTGATTTTATTTAAAAGGAATCAAGGCTGGGTGAGACTGTACACCCAGCCGTTTTTTATTTGTCCCTGGAGGACTTGGTAAGTCCAGGTTTTTTCACTGTTTGCATGGCTGAAAGGGTCGTTGACCAGAAAACCTGTGTCATCATAATCATAAACTACGATCAGATGTCCATGTTCGGTAAAATCTCCCGGCCCCATAGAAAAAATAAACATATGTCCCTGATCCAGGTGCTGGCGCAGTTCTTCTTCTGTGGGGATAAGCTGCTGTGCCGTAACCGGATACTGATCCGGAATATCCGTCATTAATTCCCAGGCCGTGCCGGTTCCGTATACATAATAACCTTTTTCTGTGCTGTAAGCGGCAATGGCATCGGGAGTGGCGCTTTCATCTCTGGTAAGACTGTACAGTACCATGGAAAGGCTTGCCGGCGCACAGCCGGACAGACCGATCGTATCGTCCCCGTAAGGAACGAATCCCCAGCGTCTGTCCCACTGGATGAAAAGGGGATAAGGCTCTTTCTTTTCCTCTTCTCTTAACCCGCCCCTGACAACGGGATCAGCGGTAAAATAATTTCGGATAAAAGGCCGGATCTCAGGATTTCTGTCCAGGGCATCCTGGAGGCTGTCTACAAGAGCAGGAGATATGGATGGGTTCTGGCGTGCGTTATATATGACCTCCTGAGCAGTAGGGACTGAAGAGACCTTGGGTGCAGGCGTTGGTGAAATCCGGGGCGTCACAGAAGGAGCCGGCGAGGCTTCCCGGGCAGATGCTGTTTGGAAGGAAGCTGGCTTTACCGCAGTATGTAAGGAGAGCGGTGTGTACACCGTGGTGCCGGTAAAAAGGAGCAGGGCAGCCATACAAGGCAGGAGTATCTTTAAAACATGGAAAAACCTTTTCCTGAAAAGGATTTTTTTATTATGTTTTTTTGTTTCTTTTTTTATCATGTGTATCCATCCTTTTTGCACTGTGTGAAAATGATTTTGTGGTATAATGGATTTATTCGTTACATGTCACCGTGTGACCAATAACATTTATTCTTATTATACAGGAAAAAGAAAAATATGTCAGGAGGAAAGAGAATATGGCGGCAAAAATTGGAATTCTGTCAGACACACACGGACTTATGCGCCCGGAGGTTATGGAAATTCTGAAAACCTGCGATTACATTTTTCATGCAGGTGATGTGAATAAACCGGAACTTTTAGATATGATACGCCCTCTTGGTTTTATTTATGTGGTAAGAGGGAACAATGACAGAGAATGGGCAGAAGGATTAGCAAAAACCCTGCACTTTACAGTGGAGGGCGTGGAGTTTTTTATGACTCATAATAAAAAAGATGTGACCTGGAATTTAGGAAGCGTTCAGGTTGTGATTTTCGGCCATACCCATAAATATCAGGAGAAGATCGTTGACGGCCGCCTGTGGCTGAATCCGGGAAGCTGCGGAAGAAGACGGTTTGACCAGGAGATTACTATGGCGGTAATGACGGTGGACCAGGGGAAGTACCAGGTGGAAAAAATAGTGATAGAGCCGTAATGGCGGGCAGAATTGCCGGAAAGGTTCCTGGGGGATTCGGAAATGTTTTCGGGAAACTTAATCGTAGAAATGTCATCTTGCAATTTTTTTCTAAGAGAGTATAATTAAGAACCAGATTTCTCCAGTACAGGAGGAAGATAAGGTTTCCATAGAAAGTGGAAAAAGCTTATAAAGGAGAATAACAGAAATGAAGTACGTGAGACAATTTTGCATTATCCTGATCGTTTCGTTTTTAGGCGAGCTCCTGAATATTGCCCTTCCCCTTCCCATACCTGCAAGTGTTTACGGGCTGGTACTTATGCTTGCCGCATTAAAGACCGGGATAATAAAGGTGGAACATGTAAAGGATGCGGCGGTATTTTTGATAGAGGCGATGCCTGTTATGTTCATTCCGGCAGGAGTAGGGCTGATGACCTCCTGGGAGACATTAAAGCCTATTTGTTTTCCTGTCCTAATCATCACTGTTCTGACGACGGTGTTCGTGATGGTAGTGACAGGACGTGTGACGCAGTTTGTAATACGAAGAGAGCGCAGGAGGCAGAAATAATGGGAGTTTCAGAAAATTCTGTATTTTGGGGTGCGGCCATAAGCCTTTTGGCTTATGAACTGGGGCTGCTTTTAAAGAGAAAATTCCGGATGGCGATTTTTAATCCCCTTCTGATCGCGATCATCTGTGTGATCGGAGTGCTTGCAGTATTAAATGTGGATTATGAAAGCTACAATGAAGGGGGAAAATACATCAGTTACCTTCTCACACCCGCGACAGTTTCCCTGGCTGTGCCGCTGTATCAGCAGCTTACGCTTTTACGGAAAAACTTAAAGGCTGTGGCGGCAGGAATCCTCTCTGGGGTGCTGGCAAGTCTTGTGAGTATATTACTTTTGGCAAAACTGTTTCAGCTTTCTCATGAAGAGTATGTTACGCTGCTGCCCAAATCCATTACCACGGCTATTGGGATGGGAGTTTCCGAGGAGCTTGGCGGGATCGTGACGATCACAGTGGCAGTAATTATCATTACCGGAGTTTTGGGAAATATGACCGGAGACATTGTATGCAGACTGTTTCGTATCCAGGAACCAGTGGCAAAGGGGCTTGCACTTGGAACCTCCGCCCATGCTATCGGGACTGCTAAGGCAATGGAGCTGGGAGAGGTAGAAGGAGCAATGAGCAGCCTTGCAATCGCAGTGGCCGGACTTTTAACTGTGGTGGCTGCGTCTGTATTTGCCAATTTTATGTAAGATAATCAGAAAAAAGCAGGATAGAAAACAATTTTTTAGTAAAAGAAAGGCAGGAATTTCCTGCTTTTTTTGTTTATATAAGCTTTTTTTTACTCCCGGATCGTTATTTAAATAACAATAAATCAGGCATACATGAGCATATTGCACAAAAAACATTGTCGTTTTTTGTACAATATAGTTAAAACACACATTGACATTCTCGGTTTCCAGAGTAAAATAATATAAATCAAAGGTGGACGCCAAATCCATTTTGAGAGGGGGAGCCTGCCTGAAAGAAAAGGAGGGAGCAAAACGGATAGCTTTTCAAGTGCACTGGCAGAAGAACTGAACTGCAAGACGGTTTTTACCATACCGGTATTTGGAGGAATACCCGTTTTAGAGTCAGTGGTTGTCACCTGGGTGCTCATGGCAGTCCTCGTGATCCTGTCTCTTATACTGGTAAGGAATCTTAAGGTAGAAAACCCGGGACGCAAGCAGCTGCTTCTGGAAGCGGGAGTAGAATTTCTTTATAATTTTTTCCATGGAATCCTTGGAGAAGAAGGAAAGAGATACATTCCCTATTTAATGACAGTCGTAGTGTACATAGGCTTTGCTAACGTATGCGGCATCTTTGGATTCACACCGCCCACCAAGGACTTAAATGTCACGGCGGCAATGGCGGTCATGAGCATTGTTCTGATCGAATATTCAGGAATCCATCAAAAAGGAATTAGGGGCTTTGCAAAGAGTTTTATTGAGCCAATTCCCATTATGCTTCCTATCAATGTTATGGAAGTTTTCATCCGCCCAACGGCATTGTGTATGCGACTGTTCGGAAACATCCTGGGAGGGTTTGTGGTCATGGAACTGATCGAGTTCGTTTGCCCGGTACTTCTTCCCATTCCACTCAGCCTGTACTTTGACTTTTTCGACGGATTTATACAGGCATATGTATTTGTTTTCCTGACATCGCTGTTTATGAAGGAAACAATGGAATAACGTCAGTAAGAAAAAATTGAAAATTATTTTGAATATCAGGAGGATAAGATCATGACAAGCTTAATCGCTATTGGAGCAGGTATTGCAGCATTAACAGGTATCGGAGCAGGCATTGGTATCGGCCTGGCTACTTCTAAGGCAGTGGAGGCAATCGCGAGACAGCCTGAGGCAGAGAGCAAGATCAGCAAGAACCTTCTTTTAGGCTGTGCCCTTGCGGAAGGTACCGCTATCTTTGGTTTCGTTGTAGGACTTTTGATTGTTGTGCTGCTTGGATAAAAACGACAGACTATAAGAAAGGCAGGTGGACCAGGTGATCCAAATTAATATAAACCTCGTCTTCACGATCATAAACCTGATCGTTCTTTATCTGTTGTTGAAAAAATTTCTGTTTGGCCGGATCATGGATGTAATAGAGAAAAGAAACGCCATGATCCAGGAGCAGTTTAGCAGCGCGAGGGAAAGTGAGGAGCGTGCCCGTTCGTTGGAGGCGAAATATGAAGATGCCTTAAAATCCGCAAAGGAAGAATCCTTTAAGATCATGGATCAGGCAAAGGCTGAGGCGAACGTGCAGGCTCTTAAAATTGTGCAGGACGCAAATGATAAGGCCTCTTCGCTGCTTGCCAAGGCAAGGAAAGATATAGCGGCAGAGCAGGAAAATGCCATGAGAGAAATGGAAGGAAAAGTGGCAGAGCTTGCAATGGATGCGGCATCAAAGATCATGGGAGACAAAAACAGCACCGAAAAGGATTTGTCCCTGTATGATCAATTTATAAAAGAAGCAGGTGATCTAAATGACGGAGACGGCAAGTAATTACGCGAGAGTGCTTTATGAGCTGTCTGTCCGCCGTGAAGCAATAGACGAGACAAGACGGATTTTTTCCGAAACGCCTCAGGTCGGGCGGGCCCTATTAAGCCCGGTGGTGCCCCGGCTGGAGAAGGAACGGGTGATCGACAGGATATTTCCTCTGGAAATGCGTAACTTTTTAAAAGTATTGTGCAAATATCAGAAAATGGACTGTATAGATGAAATCTTTGCGGCCTACGACAGCTACTGCTTAAAGCAAAGCAGCGGTCTTCGGGCAGTTTTAAGATACGTGACCCCGCCTAAAGAGGAACAAAAGGAAGGCATGATCGCCTTTTTAAAAAAAGAATTTCATGTACAAAAGGCAGAGCTTGAGCTTAAGGAGGATAAAAGCCTGATAGGCGGCTTCGTCCTCACTGCCCAGGGACGTGAATTTGACTGGAGCCTGCAGGGACGTTATAAGAAGCTGCGGCAGAAACTGATGCGGAGGTGAAGAAGATGAGTGCAATCAATCCAGACGAGATCATTTCCATATTAAAGGAAGAAATTAAAAATTACGACGAGATCAGCAAGGACCAGGAAGTAGGTACAGTCATCTCCGTGGGAGATGGGATTGCTACAGTTTATGGGATCGACCATGCTATGTATGGAGAGGTGGTCGTCTTTGAAAACGGTCTGAAGGGTATGGTGCAGGATATCCGTACAAACAGTATGGGTTGTATCCTCTTTGGAAAAGATACAGGCATTAAAGAGGGAACGAAAGTAACCAGAACACAAAAACAGGCAGGAATTCCTGTGGGAGAAAAATTTATCGGAAGGATTGTAGACGCCCTGGGAGCTCCTATTGATGGAAAAGGCGAGATTCCGTCAGAAAGCTACAGACCAGTGGAATACCCGGCGCCGGGTATTATTGACAGGAAATCCGTAACCGTGCCGCTGGAGACAGGAATCCTTTCTATTGATTCTATGTTTCCCATTGGAAGGGGACAGAGAGAGCTGATCATTGGAGACCGCCAGACAGGAAAAACTTCTATTGCACTGGATACAATCCTGAACCAGAAGGGAAAAGATGTGATCTGTATTTACGTTGCCATCGGACAAAAGGCTTCCACGGTGGCAAAGATCGTTTCTACCTTAGAAAAAGCGGGAGCCCTTTCTTATACAACGGTATTTTCAGCTACAGCCAGCGACTGTGCGCCTCTTCAGTACATAGTTCCCTATGCGGGGACCGCTCTGGCTGAGTATTTTATGTATAAAGGAAAAGATGTGCTGATCGTATACGATGATCTGTCCAAGCATGCAGTTGCTTACAGGGCGCTTTCTCTGCTGCTGGAACGTTCTCCGGGACGCGAGGCATATCCGGGAGATGTATTTTATCTTCACTCCAGACTGCTGGAACGCTCCAGCCGGTTAAGTGAAGAAGCGGGCGGAGGATCTATCACAGCTCTGCCCATCATCGAAACACAGGCCGGAGACCTTTCCGCATATATACCTACAAATGTGATCTCTATTACAGACGGTCAGATCTTCCTGGAAAGCGATCTGTTTTTCTCAGGTATGCGTCCGGCTGTGAACGTAGGTCTGTCTGTATCCAGAGTAGGCGGCGCCGCGCAGGCCAAGGCCATGAAAAAAGCAGCGGGAAGCATCCGTATCGATCTGGCCCAGTATCGTGAGATGGAAGTGTTTACACAGTTCAGTTCTGACTTGGACGAGAGCACTATGGAGCAGCTTGCGTACGGAAGCTGTCTGATGGAACTTTTAAAGCAGCCGCTGGGAAGCCCGCTGAGCCTTCATGAACAGGTGATCACCTTGTGGGCAGCCACGAATAAGACGATGGTTCATGTGGAAAAGAGGAAGGTAAAGCAGTATCAGAAGGATCTTTTGGCGTATTTCGATAATGTTTATCCGCAGATTGGAAAAGAAATCGAAGAGACAAGGCTGCTTTCCGATGAACTGGCAGAAAAGATCGTAAAGGTCGCAGAGGAATTCAGAGACAAGAATAGCTGACGGCTGCGTCAGAGGAGGAAAGTTATGGCAAACGCAAAGGAAATACAGACCCGGATCAAAAGCATCCAGGATACCATGAAGATCACAAATGCCATGTACATGATCTCTTCTTCCAAGATGAAAAAGGCGAAAAAGGTCCTGGAGGAGACAGAACCGTATTTTTATAATATGCAGGCAGCCATCGCAAGGATTCTCCGGCATGTTCCAGATATCCAGCATCCGTTTTTCAGCGAACGCCACCTGGTCCCCAAAGACCAGAGGAAGATCGGCACCATAGTTATAACCGGAGATAAAGGGATGGCAGGAGGCTATAATCACAATGTACAGAAAATGACAGAGGAGTTTCTGGAAACACCGGGGATTCATAAACTGTATGTGCTGGGTGTGGTAGGAAGACAGTATTTTGGAAAGAAGAACGTAGACATGGACGGAAGCTTCCGCTACACTGTCCAAAAACCTACTATGCATCGTGCACGCCTTATTTCGGATGAAGTGGTAGGAGCATTTGTGGAAAGGGAATTGGACGAGGTAAGGATTATTTTTACACAGATGCAGAACGCAGCTTTCATGGAGAATGTGAATATGCAGCTTCTTCCATTGAAAAAAGCCAATTTCCAGCCAAGAGAGATTCCGGTGGATACCTATCAGGAAGAACTGGAATTTTCTCCTTCACCGGATGTGGTGCTGGATACCATGATACCGGATTATATAACAGGACTGATCTATGGATGTCTGGTAGAAGCCTATGCAAGTGAGAACAATGCCAGGATGATGGCGATGCAGTCTTCTACAGACAGCGCCAGGGAAATGCTCAGGAGTCTGTCCGTCCAGTATAACCGTGCCCGCCAGGCTGCTATCACCCAGGAGATTACAGAGGTTATCGGCGGTGCAAAAGCCCAAAAAAGGAAGTGACAAGGATGAATAAAGGTAAGATCGTGCAGGTCATGGGACCTGTTGTGGATGTTGTATTTGAACAGGGCGAGCTTCCGGATATCAAGGACGCCCTGGAAGTTATGAATAATGGAAAAAGATGTGTGATGGAAGTATCCCAGCATCTTGGAAATCATATGGTCCGCTGTATCATGCTGGGTGCAAGCGAAGGGCTGCAAAGAGACAGGGAGGTCATTGCCACAGGAAGCGGCATTAAAGTACCTGTAGGAGATAAGACCCTGGGCAGGCTTTTTAATGTATTAGGAGATACGGTTGACGGCGGTCCCTCTCTTTCTGAGGAGGAGCACTGGGTGATCCACAGAGATCCTCCAAGCTTTGAAGAACAGAGCCCGGCAGTAGAGATCCTGGAAACGGGGATCAAGGTCATTGACCTTTTGGCACCGTATGCAAAAGGCGGTAAAATCGGACTTTTCGGCGGCGCTGGTGTGGGAAAGACCGTGCTGATCCAGGAGCTGATCCAGAATATTGCCACAGAGCACGGTGGTTATTCTATCTTTACCGGTGTGGGAGAGCGTTCCAGGGAAGGAAACGATCTGTGGTCAGAGATGAAGGAATCCGGAGTTCTCAGTAAGACGGCCCTGGTGTTCGGCCAGATGAATGAACCGCCGGGAGCGCGTATGCGTGTGGCTGAGACCGGACTTACCATGGCAGAGTATTTCAGGGATGAGGAACACAGGGATGTGCTTTTGTTTATCGATAATATTTTCCGTTTCGTACAGGCAGGATCAGAGGTATCAGCGCTTCTTGGACGTATGCCTTCCGCTGTGGGCTACCAGCCTACCCTTGCCACAGAGATGGGCGAGCTGCAGGAGCGGATCGCGTCTACCAAGGAAGGATCGGTAACCTCTGTCCAGGCAGTTTATGTTCCTGCGGATGACCTTACAGACCCGGCTCCGGCCACCACCTTTGCCCATTTGGACGCTACGACCGTATTGTCCAGAAAAATCGTGGAGCAGGGTATTTATCCGGCAGTGGATCCGCTGGAATCCACATCAAGGATACTGGAACCGGATGTAGTGGGCGAGGAACACTACGAAGTGGCCCGTGCTGTGCAGGAAATCCTTCAGAAATATAAAGAACTTCAGGACATTATTGCCATTCTTGGTATGGAAGAATTGTCTGATGAAGATAAAAACATTGTGTATCGGGCGAGAAAAATCCAGAGATTTTTATCCCAGCCTTTCCATGTGGCGGAGAACTTTACCGGAATTAAAGGAAAATATGTTCCTTTAAAAGAGACGATCCGCGGCTTTAAGGCAATTATAAACGGAGAGATGGATCAGTATCCGGAAAACGCGTTTTTCAATGTAGGAACCATTGAGGATGTGAAGGAAAAGGCTAAGGCCTATAGTGAGGAGTGACGTCTATGACAGAGACCTTTGGTATGGAAATTTATGCCAGCAATAAGCTTTTTTTCACAGGACGGGCAAAAAGTCTTGTGTTTCCGGCTGTGGACGGCGAACAGGTCTTTTTAGCCCATCACTCCAATATGATATCCGCGATCATTCCAGGCGAATTACGGTTTGAGGATGAAAACGGAGAGAAGACGGTAGTTGCTGTAAGCTCTGGTTTTGTAGAAATGATCAATAACAGGGCAAAAGTCTTTTGCTTTACAGTAGAGCGGCCGGAGGAGATTGACGTAAGGAGAGCGCAGGAAGCTAAGGAAAGGGCGGAGGAGCAGCTTCGTCAGAAACAGAGCATTCAGGAGTACCATATGAACCAGATGGCCCTTGCCCGGGCAATGACACGCCTTCGTGTTACGAAAAAACAGGATCTTTAAGAAATAGAGCCTGGCTGGTTTTTCCTGGAGGAATATGGAAATTACAAAACAAGGACTTCATGTGATATGATAGAAACATCACATGGGGTTCTTTTTTTTACTATACAGGGATAAAACTATAATATTCAGCATCTATCCTTGCCTGTATGGTAAAGAAGGGGAGGAAGCGTATGAAAAAGTTAAAAAGATGGCTGACCGGCATTTTAGCGGGGATAATGCTGACAGGGACCTTGGCGGCTCCCTGTAATGCCATGGCAGGAGGAAGGGTGACAAATCCGAATGTGGTTTCTCTTTCCCAGGGAAGAGAGTACACAAATCTGGATGCTACCGGAGATGGAAAGGCAGATTCCCTTTATCTGGAAACCCGCAGAGAAGAAAAGCTTTTTTCCGAAGGAAGAAACTTTCTTGAGATCAGTATAAACGGACGGAGAGCGTTCCGGCTTAGGGACCCCTATTATAAGGGAGACGCAACCGACCGTTACGAAGTAAAACTTTGTACACTAAGCAGAAGCAACGTCCTGTTTTTTGTCCGGACAATCAGTGAGACGGATCATTGTAATTTCTGCAGGCTTTACCGTTACAGAAACGGCAGATTTCAGCCAGTGCTGAATCTGAAGGATACCTATAAAAATATGTTCCATTACAGAGAATATATAGACGTATCCGGCGCAGGAAGAGACCGGATACAGTTTCGCTGGTATGGTCAGATAGGTGTAACGGGAGCTTTGAACTGGACAGTGACCTATGCAGATGTGGGCGGCAGCCTGCGAAGACAGGGACGCACCTGTCCTACACTTTTAGAGGACAGAAGAAAGACCTGGACTGCCCAAAGAGGTTTTCGTGTATATGAGACAGCCAAGCTTGCCAGGGAGGTATTTCGTGTCCGGCCAGGGGATAAGGTAAAGGTTATGCATGTGTACAACGATGCGAAACGTCTTTATGTAAGGATTGTAAATCAGAAGGGCCAGGCAGGATGGGTTCCCTGCCCCAATGATTCCAGTCCATACTTTAAAGAATCTATTTATGTGGGGTAAGTCCCGGCATGTATGAAAAAAGAAAAAAAGAAAGCGCTCTGCCGTTTATTATACGGCAGGGCGTTTTCTTTTCCTAAAGGGGAATACTCGTTTACTGAGAAATGGTTGTGTCAGAGGAGGAATCTTTTTCTGTATCCACATTGGGAATATCCTCTTTCACGTTTTCATAAATGGGAGAAACTTCGGCTGCGGAAGCGTAGCTTTGTGTTTCTTCGTTTTTTTCTGGATTTACTGGCTGCTGGTAGGGACGGTAGGGCTCCCAATAATGTTCGTCTTCCTCTTCCACATTTTCTTCATCGCCCAGCTTCCTTTTTTTATCAGTAAGGATGTAGATACCAACGGCAATGATGCCAATGGCAACAATGATCTGCGGAAGGCGGTAGGAAATATTGTTCAGCATAGCTGCCAGCCGCTGGGGCAGAATCCAGTACAGGATATCTGCAAAACTGTTCCAAAGGATGGTTGCGCCGAATACGATCAGCACAATGGCAATGAGTGTACGGTATTTTTCAAGGAAAGCGTTTGTATCCCCTACAAGCTGATCCATGTGAAGGATATAGCTGTCTTCCACAGAGTAAAATTCTTCTTCAGAGAGTGATTTCAGATTATGGACATTGAAGAAGCTGTAAAACCACAGGATAGGCATGAAAAGGATCAGCCATCCCATTCCGGTGCCGGATGCCAGGGCAATGAGCGACCAGAACAGCAGCATAATACTGATTCCCTGTTTACGGAACCCCATGTACATTTCTCCGGCTCCTGGGATAAGGGAAAAAATAAAGAGCCAAAATCCCTTTTTTTGTTTTGTCATATCATTTACCTCCATGTAATAGTTTATTTGAAACATCGTTCAGGTAGTCCGTAATTTTTTGCGAACCATCAGAAATACCGTCGCTTATTTCCCGGGAAAAATTATAGAGATAATCCTTCCTCTGTTTGGGCACTTCAGGGGGGCTGGCTTCTTCCTGCAAAAAGGTGGGCGTGGAGACAGATGTAAAATTAATCTGACTGCCGGCTGTAAACAGCAGGACAAGCGCGGTTCCTATACCTACGGCAGTCCGAAGTCCCAAGTAAAAAAGCTGCATTTTATGGGAAGTACTGCGGAGTGCCTTTTGTGCCTGTATTTCCGGAGAGGCTGCCCGGGAAAGGATTTCCTCTTTCAGGTAAATGGGAGTGGAAACGGCTGGATGGGCATCTTCCATATCCAGCATTTGCTCCAGACAAAAATCACAGGTGTCCAGATGTTCCAGAAATGCCAGCATATCGTTTGTATCCATTTCGTTATTTTGGAATTTTTTTAATTTTTTTTCATCAAGATGCATCCTAATCACTCCCTTCTTTTGATTTACAGGGAAGTCCCCTTGGAGGAGGGGCTTCCAGCATTTTTTTCAGCATGCCTTTTGCGCGGTAAAGCTGTGTCTGTACTGTTTTGACGTTTTTATTTTCCCTTTGCGCGATTTCCGTGACGGAAAGCTGGTTTAAGAAATGCGCAGTGGCAATTTCTTTATAAGGGCTTTTTAACCGTTGGCACAGAAGATATACCTGCTGGCTTTCGTCTGCCAGCAAACAGGCATCTTCCGGAGAAGAGTGATCATCCGGTATCTGAGAAAAATAGGTATCCTCAGTAGGGACGGTACGGCGGCCGGCTGCTTTTAAAAAATCCAGACATTTGCGGACTGCGATTTTGCCAAGCCACGCCTTTTCGTAGGCACCGTCAAAACGGGAAAGATTTTTATAGGCGGATAAAAACACTTCCTGGGTTAAATCTTCGGCGTCAAAGGGGTTACCGATAGACTTCAGGCAAATGGAATAGATTAAATTTTGGTATTGGTCGATCAAATATTCCAAATATTCTTCCTGTGAAATGATATCAGCCCCTTTCTGTACCCGTTCACTTATTATAACGCGGCAAAGGAGAGGATGTCTTCAAAAAGTTATAAGAATTTTAAACTATTTTTCAGGATTATAAATTTCTGCTTCTTGCGCCAAAAAGAGGAATGTTCTATACTTGGGAAAGAAGACGGCGTGAAAAGCAGACATGCCGGAAGGAGGAAAAATGATCGAGACAAAACGTTTGTATTACGAAGATGTATATAAAAAAGAATTTAACGCCACGGTTTTGGCATGCAGAAAGGAAAAGGAAGGATACAGTATTCTCTTGGATGAAAGTGCATTTTATCCGGAAGGCGGCGGACAGCCGGCCGACAGGGGGACTATAGGAACGGTTAAGGTGCTTGACGTGCAGGAAAGAGAGGGCGAGCTGCTCCATTTTACCCAGGAAGGGATAGAAGAAGGGACAAAGGTTTCCTGCCGGATCCTCTGGGAGCGGAGATTTGACCTGATGCAGCAACATTCCGGAGAGCATATGGTAAGCGGACTGGTCCATGAGATTTACGGATATGACAATGTGGGCTTTCATATGGGCAGTGATGTGATCACCATTGACTTTAACGGCCTTCTTAATCTGTCCCAGCTTAAAGAAATCGAGGAAGAAGTAAATAAAAGAATTTGGGAAAACGCTCCGGTGGAGATTTTTTATCCATCCAGAGAGGAGCTGGAGACACTTCCCTATAGAAGTAAAAAAGAACTGACAGGACAAGTGCGCCTGGTTCGTTTTCCAGGGACAGACCTCTGCGCCTGCTGTGGGACGCATGTATCGCACACAGGAGAAATCGGAATGGTAAAGCTTCTTTCCGTGGAAAAATTCAGGGAAGGGGTACGTGTGGAGATGATCAGCGGAAAGAGAGTGCTGGATTATCTTACGATGACAGACGGACAGAATCATGGGGTATCTGTTCTCCTTTCTGCCAAGCCAGAGGAGACCGCCCTGGCTGTGAAACGTCTTCAGGAAGAAAATTTCCGGCTGAAAGGACGGGTCATGGATTTGGAAGAAAAATGGTTTGACGGGGAAGCCAGGAAGTGGGAGAAAAAAGGAGATGTCCTTTTAATACAGGAGGAAATGGAGCCGGACAGCATTCGGCGGCTTGCGGATGCTGTGATGCATACCTGCGGCGGCCGGTGCGCTGTTTTTTCAGGCAGCGAAGAGAACGGATATAAATATGCCATTGGACAGGAAAACGGGGACTTAAGAGAATTTACAAAGCAGATGAACGCGGCCCTAAACGGAAGAGGCGGCGGAAAACCATTTTTTGTCCAGGGCTCTGTTAAGGCGAAAGAAAAAGAAATACAGAATTTCTTTGCACAGCAGCAGATATCTTAAGTTGTACAGCAGGCCTTAGGCAGGCGCTGGCTCTGGGCGGGTACCTTGGGAAAATAAGTAAAATAAACCATACACAGAAGTGAGGCGGGAGAGATGTTTGGAGAATGTCATGCGCATATGATCATGGACGGTGTAAATTATAAAAATGCGGTCAGCCTTCACAGGACATGTGTCCAGGAGGATGTGATCCGAAAATGCCTTCAGGTCTACAAAGACGCAGGGATAACCTTTGTGCGGGACGGCGGAGATGCGTTAGGAGTATCGAAGCTGGCAAAAAGTCTTGCAGGGGAATACGGTATAGACTACCGTACCCCTATATTTGCCATTCATAAAGAAGGCCATTACGGAAGCATTGTAGGACGGAGTTTTTCAAATTTACGGGAATACCATAAAAGAGTTCTGGAAGCAAAAGAAGAAGGGGCAGATTTTATTAAAATCATGACTACAGGGCTTTTAGACTTTGAAAATCATGGAAAAATTACAGGAACTCCTCTGGATAGAAAAGAAGTAAAGGAGATGGTTCATATAGCCCATGAAGAAGGCTTTGCAGTTATGAGCCATACCAATGGTACCTATGGAGTGCAGGCTGCCGTAGAGGCAGGAACAGACAGCGTGGAACATGGAAATTATATGGATAAGGAAACCCTCTCCATGCTCGCAGACAGCCAAACCATCTGGGTTCCCACGCTCGTCACCGTACGAAATCTCTTAGGCTGCGGAAGATACGAAGACAAAGTCTTACTTCCGATCATAGAAACTGGAGAAAACAACCTTCGCTTTGCCTTTAAAAAAGGCATCCACATCGCCCTGGGCAGCGATGCAGGAGCCTACCAGGTCCCCCACGGCAAAGGCATATACGATGAAATGGCTGCCTTTTTTACAATCCTCGGGGACACAAAAGAAGTACGCACCTGGATAAACCACGGAGAACAACAAATAAAAGAACGGTTCCGCAGGAAATAGACGATTTCACATTTCATAAAATCCCTACACCCCCGAAACCGCCCCAATCATTCCGCGCCCTCCAGTTTCTCCAACTTACAATCTGTTCCCTTTCCCTCTTGTAAAGCCAGCCGTGAGGATGTGCGGTATCCCTTATGCGGGCATTGCGAGGCTTGGAGGATTTCTTCTGCGCCGCTTCAGCCGCTTCACATCTGTCTGAGCGTCAGCGAGTTATGCGAAGCGGCTGATAATCGGCGAGCGCAGGAGAAATCCCCAAACGCAGCACTGTCCGCATAAGGGATACCGCACATCCTCACGGCGTCCTTTCACACTCATTCCTTTTTAAGCATCCTCTATACGAATCCCTCTATAAATATTTGATTGCCTCGACTGCGCCGGATTAAACGTCACCCGTATGGCAGATCCGGAAAGCAGCCCTCCGGTAGATACATTTTCTGCATCCAGAGTATTACAGGTAACAAGTGCGCCGTCAAAGGTTTCGATCGTAGCCGTATTTGCAGTGCCTCCTACAATCGTTCCGGAAACGGAAAAAGAGATATGCCGCTCATTCTGAGCTTCCGGATCCTCTCCTGTAACTGCAGTAACCGTGATCCCTTCCAGAGTAGTCCCGTTAAATTCGCCTGTATAAGTAACATTTACATGAGACCCTGGCGCGGCGCCGCCTTTAAAATAAGCGGGAATAGCCGAGAGATCTATAGAAACCGGCGCATCCGCTCCATCAGGGAGCACGGTCAGGGTATTTAGCTGGATATCCTGTATGACTGCCTGAAACTGTTTTTCTCCCTCTGGCTGCTCGCTTCCTTCCGGGACTGGCGTGGGCATAGGGGTAGGTGCGGGAACTTTTAAAGGATCAATGTCTGAGACACTGACTACCTTTAAATGACTGGCATCTAAAACAGTAGGGTTCTCTTCAGCGGATACAGGGAATTTTCCCTTAAAGTGCAGATATACCCAGTTATTTGCTTTTATTCCATTTTGATAATATTGTTCTGTTCCGGTTATGGGGTAGGTGGCCGTTTTGCCTGCTTTGGAACGGATGGTGATGGTGTTTGCAGTCAGACCGATTACCTGTCCGTGGGCGGTCCGATCCTTTAATGCATTTTTTTTGTTAAACTGGTCAACAACTTTTAACGCTTTTACCTGGCTGGTATCTGTACCGTTAAGCTGTCCTTCATAGATGAGGCTGATCTCATCGCCGGATATGATCCCGTTTTCGCACTCCAAACTTGCCTGTGAGACGTCAAAAACATATTCCTCCTCATCAGAGAGAAGAGTTAGGGTATTTCCGGTAAAATCCTGGACTCTGCCCATAAGTTCATCCATATAGACGCGGGAGCTTTCCGTGGCGGGCTCTTCCACAGGAGCATCCCCTGTGGAAATATAGCGGTCAAGAATACTGCCCAGGCTTGCGCAGCCTGACAGGGTAAAAAGAAGACCTGTACAGATACAGGTGATTAGCAGTTTTTTCATATACTCCTCCGGTATGGTTGTGGGATCCGGATACCCAGAGATATCTGTCAGAGAATGGGCGTTTAAAGAGAGGAGCTGGAAAAATAGCTAAGGTTAGCTGTCGCTGTGTTTTCCATCATCCTGGCTGGAATGTGACGGCTTTGCTGTGAAATCAAAGATCTCTTGGTACATATCCCATTCCTCCCTGCCAGAGGCAGGACCGGGCATCAGACCGGTACATTCTGTACAGGCATTGGTATCCAGATAATTTTCATAGGAAATATTATAGGGGTTTTTATCCTTTTTGCTGTCTGATTTTTTTTCCATTATATACCCTCCATGTTTGGATTCTGTAAAATGCTTTGGAGATACCAGAAGGTATCTTGGATTTTCCGCTGGGTGTGCGGTATTTACCGGTATAGTATATGGAAAAAAATAAGAACTATACAAAGGAGATCTGTCCTGAAAAAACGACTGTCGTTCACAGAAAGACAATTCGTTGCTTTTATGCCGCTTTTTGGCGGTATGCCGGCGAAAAATAACAGGGACATAAATTTTGTGATTATTATAACAAAAATATGTTGAAATTTCTATAGACTGTGCTATAATCGATTTAAATAAATAATAGCGAAGTAGGAATTTATACGTTAAGTGTTCATTGGCTGGGGAGTCGCCATGAAACGAAAAGCTCGCATACACGAACTGGCAGCTTGCGATATATTTTCCGCACCCGTTGCTACATATGAGAACATCTCATAATGTGGAGGGATTATTATTTATGGTAACTACTCTTACTCTATGAAAACATTATGGAGGTGTTTTTATTATGCAAAAAAACAGCAGTAAGACTTATTGGAATGTAAAAACTCTTGTGTTTATGGCTCTTTTGGTGGCTATGCACCTTGTTTTGACCAGGGTGCTGGTAATAGAGCTGGGAGCGTACCGCATTTCTGTGGGAAGCGTATGTACCATCCTCGCAGGAGTTTGGCTGGGACCTGTGGCCGGAGGCGTCTGCGGATTAGCGGCTGACCTTATTGGCTGCTTTATGAAAGGATATGCAGTGAATCCGTTTATTACAATTGCTGCAATCCTCTGGGGTGTGATCCCGGGACTGGCAAAGCCATTGTATGTAAACCGTAAGAAGGTTGGAAAAACCGTGGGACTGGTAGTATCCATTTTCATCACAGCTATTTTAAGTTCCCTTGTCTTTACCACAGCAGGACTTGTGATCTTCCAGGGCTATAATTTCTATGCAATCTTGCCGGGAAGACTGATACAGTTTGTGATTTTGATCCCTATCTACTGCCTGCTTACCTGCCTTCTGTATTTCAGCCCGCTTACCAGTATGGTGGTGGGAACGGTGTCACCGGCAGTATTGAAAAAGAAAACTGTATAAATATGAATGAAATATGCATTCTTATCGGCAGCCGTATTCATGGCTGCAGAGAGGGGACTGGGAGCCTAGTAGCTCTGGATAATGTCTTCTATAGAAACAAAAGGATGTATAGGATAAGAGAAATTTTGTAAATGATTCCCCAATACATAAGGCGCAGCATCTTGCTGCGCCTTGATTGATTTTAAGATAAGATGCCGGCTGTTTGGTTATAAGCAAGCTGTAGATTGCGAATATCCGCTTGATAAAGAAGTTCGTTTTTAGACTCTCTGCAGGATTTATCTTGCCGGGATTGTGTTTTGTTCCGGCTGTACGCGGAACCAGTATTTATAAAAATAACGAAAGCCGAGAGATTCGTACAGGGCATGAGCAGCCGCATTTTTTTCCACTACCTGGAGATATGCGTTTTTCGCGCCCTTGTTTTTTCCTTCATTTAAAAGTCCCGTACAGATCTGGCGGGCATATCCCCTGCGTCTTAAGTCATCCCGCACATGAATGGCATAAATCCCTATGTAATCCCGGTCCAGGATTCCAAGACCAGTGGCGGCGATTTTTCCGTCTTTTCGTACAGAGGCACAGATGACTTCTTTGGGTATGGCCTGATACATGGAAGGAACGACTGTGCGGTGTATAGGGTTAGTCGTCCCCTTTAATTCAAAAAGGCTCCAGATCCATTCAAGAGGAATCGTGTTTTCAAATTCTACCTGCTGGGGGGATGCCGTTAATACCGCATCGTTTAAATCTACGGTCATTACATCTGTGGTGTGCTGAATTTCATATCCTCTGTTTTCCAGCATATAATCAAAATCTAAGGAAACTAAAGGGCTGATCTTAAAGATAGCAGGCGTTCCAAGGCGCTTATATTCCTTTTCACAATAAGGGATCTTCTCACACCAGGGAAGCAGGGAAGTGCCGAATTGTTCCACGCTGTTTGTTCTATGTGTATAAAAATAAGAAAAACGAAGGATCCATCCATCGTAAAGTTCCATCTTGTGAGAGGGCCATGCGTTTAAGGACATGTCTTCGATTTTTTTTATGCTGCTTTCCACGGAAACCACCTGGCCTTTCATAAAATCGGTGTCTCTTTTTAAAATGGGAGGCACATTGTTTTTTAGTATTATACATAAAAATGAAAAAATATGCAAGACAGGATAAGAGAAGAAGATGGTTCTCCCATCCGGCGCAGCTTCCATATATTGCCTATTTTCACATTCTTTTTTCTAAAATTCGATATACCATAGTTCCGGCTGCCCACTGGAACAGAAAAAGTGAAAATATCAATCCGATTACCCATGCTTCTGCACGAAATAAAGAAAGTACAAATGCTGTTAGAAGTAGGGAAATAGTCATAATTTGGTAAGTTATATGACCTGCTTTCATGCGCAGATATTGTTTTCTTTCATCAATATTGTTAATGTGCGCTTCATGCTTTTTTGCCTCGTATACGGCTTGTCGTTTTGGATTTTGCCAGTAGAGAAAACGGACTATCTGAATGATCGAACTAAGAGCAAGACCGAACCCCATTGCAAAAAGCATAGTTGAGTAGTAGTCAAATTGTATTATCAATCCGCCGGCGATTAACATAACGCCAATTACAAATTGGATAATAAAAGGTTTCTTGTCTTTCATTTTGCGTCCTCCTCATAAATAAAAATTTCTTCAATACTCATTCCAAAGTACCTTGCTATTTTGAACGCCAGCAGAATAGAGGGGTTATATCTTCCATTTTCCAAAGAACCTATTGTTTGTCGTGATACCTCTAACTGGGCGGCTAATTCTTCTTGCTTTATACCTCGCTCTTTTCGTAACTCTTCTAAGCGGTTTTTCATAAAGACCTCCTTTTATGGAAAGTATCCTTTCCATATATTCATTATAGTGATGGCAGGTTGAAATGTCAAGTATACTTTCCATTGGAACTATAGTTTTTAGAAACAGTGAGCAGCTGCCTATCAAATTCTTGCGTGTTGCTTTATCGTACATGAGCATTATGTAATGGATAGAAGGACTATGCTTTCAGGGTTTTCAGCATTGATTGGCGCAGAGCTGTCCTTAGTGTCCCGGCTGGGGATTTACTTATGGATTTGAGCGGGATAAATTTTATAGTATGCGTTTAAGTTATACCATACTGCGGATTTGGCATTGTACTTTTTTTATCTGCTGTCCTACAATAAAGCCATGTTACAGGAAACAAAAGAATAAGTAAGAAGCAGCGGCGCTTCTGTTGGCAGTAAGGATAAAACCAGGAATGGCGTATGCTTTTTACCGCTGATTTAAAGGAAATAACAAAAAGAGAGGAAAGTGAGGAGAAGGCAATGAAGCAAGTTTCTCTGGTATTGATTCTTATTCTGCTTCTTACATTGGGCACCCCGGTATTTGGCGAAGGGGATACAGATTATCTAAGTGTATCAGATGCAGAACAAACGGAAAATGAAATGGAAACCTTAGAAAACAACGGCAGCAAGGAGGATTCGTCCCAGAATCAGACCGAATATATCGGGGCAGTGCCGGAAGAGTATTTTACGTCCTCTGACCATCCGGGGCGGATAGAAGAGATTACTTATGAGAGCAGAGATTATACGGATGCCGGGGAAACCAGGATTGAGAAAACGGCATATGTGTATCTGCCCTATGGATATGATGAGGGAGATTCTGAGACAAAGTACAATATTTTTTATCTAATGCATGGCTGGACAATGACTGCGGGTGATTTTTTTAACGATTCTCAAAGTGGAATTGTGAATATGCTGGATCATATGATCGAAAAGGGGGACATACCGCCTATGATCGTGGTATGCGCTACCTTTGACGCGCAAAATGCACCTCAGGGATTTACAAGGTCAGTGGATGAACTTTCTGTATTTCACAGGGATCTCAGGGATAATCTGATTCCGTATATAGAAGGACGGTATCATACCTATGCAGAAGGAACCTCCAAGGAGGCGCTTTTAGAGTCCCGGGATCACCGTGCCTTTGGGGGATTTTCTCTGGGAGCTGTGACAACCTGGTATCAGTTTATTTATAACCTGGATTATATCCGGTACTTTCTTCCCATGAGCGGCGACTGCTGGATCGAGGGAACTTATGGCGGTTTGTATTATCCTGTGGAGACAGTGGATGCTCTGAAAGAAACGGTGACGGACAGCGGATGGGAAGAATCGGATTTTCGGATTTATCAGGGCATAGGAACAAGCGATCCTATCTGGGATCAGACGGACAGCCAGATACAGGAAATGTTTACAAGAGATATGTTCACTCCGTCCAATCTCCATTATGCCATCATAGAAGGAGGCAGGCATGATATCAATGCCTGCGAGCAGTATATCTATCACGGCCTTTTGGACTTTTTCGGGGAAACTGCGTGAGAAAAGCGGTGGGAAAGGACGATTGTAAAATGTCTTTGGAGGCAAATATGGTATAATTTGTCTGCTTTTTGTCAAAGCTGGGACTGTATATATGCATAGAGCAGATCGGTAATCACTTCATGACCTTTTTCGGTCAGATGGATGCCATCTGTGGTGATTTTTTCAGCTCCATAGGTGTGCACGGCTTTGTTTAAAGGCTCCTGCAGGAAAAGGTAAGTGAGGCAGTATTTTTTTGCGAGCTTTTCAATCCCCTGAGACATGTGCTGTACCAGAGGAAGCCAGTTTATGTATTCGGCGGGATAAGAAAAAATAAAGGGTTCCATCAGAAGGATATGAGGGATCTTGGGAAGCAGGGCAGTCAGAAGGCTGTCATAATCCCCAAAGAAACGATCCATCATATCCTTTTGCTGTTCTGGGAAACGGCCGGTGTTTTTCATGAGAGAAACGTCGTTAATGCCGATGAGGATCGTGAGCAGATCCGGCTGCATGGAAAGCGTGCTTTGGGTGAAATTCTGGAAAAGTTTGGATAAAGTAAGTCCGTCCATCCCTTTGTTTATGATCTTCCAGTCTCCTCCTTCAAGAGTCAGACGGCTGGCTAATTGTTTGACATAACCATTTCCAAGGGGCGGCGAATCAAAGACACGGCCGCAGTCGGTAATGCTGTCGCCAAGGCAAAGCAGAAGCATGGACAAAGACCTCCTGTGTGAGAAATTAAGGTTACTTTAGCATGGGCGGGAGTGGGGGTCAAGGACAAAAAAAGTTTGGCCGAAAAAAAATAAAAAAGGGTCTGGACAAATGAGGAAGGAGGCCCTATAATAAACATCACCAGAAATCATCTGGTATCCCTACCGTCAGTTCAGACGGGTTTTCCCATTTTACTAAATGAAAAGAGAATAAATTACTTAAGAAGAAAGAAGCAATATAAGACATACTTGCAGAGAAATAGCAAAAGGCAGGTGGTAGTATGCTTGTTTATGCCATTTGGCCGGTGATCGTTGCCGGGGTATCTGTAGTGATGGATATCCGGGATGCGCGTATTGACAATGGATGGATCATTTTTTCCCTGGGCATGGGGTTTATCCTGCAGATATTTAGGGGCGGGATAAAGATGGCAGTCCCTTTTGCTGCAGGAACGGTGATTCCTCTTATACTTCTCGGCATCCTATTTTATTTTCGTATGCTTGGACCTGGAGATATAAAATTATTCTGCGCTTTAGGTGGCGCAATGGGTAGCAGAGACATAGTCTGGTGTATTGCTGTTTCTTTTTTCTTGGGAGCAGTTATCTCCGTGGCAATTCTTATTTTCTGTGGCGATATCCGCCAAAGATTCCAATATTTTTTTCAATATTTTCAAGAATTCCTTCATACGGGAGAGAGAAAGCCATATTACAGGAAAGGAATGGCTTTGGAAAACTTTCACTTTACAGTACCTGTATTTTTAAGTGTTGTGCTTTATGCAGGAGGTGTGTATTGAAAAGAAACATTTTCGCAGTCTGTGATTTAGAGGCGGACTACGCCTATAACTTCATGGATTATCTGAACCAGAAGAAGAATATCCCGTTTGAGATTCAGGTATTTACAAGTGCAGAGACGCTGCTTGCGTTTGGGAAGGACAGGCACATAGAGTTGCTGTTGATTTCAGATAAGGCTATGTGTCCGAAAATCCGGGAACTGGATATCGGAAAAATCGTAATCCTGTCTGAAGGTGTCCATCCTCCTGAGCTTGACCTCTATCCCAGCGTCTATAAATACCAGGCTTCTTCTGATGTAATACGTGAGGTTATGGCCTGTTATGGGG
>CALIZJ010000120.1 GCA_938028845.1 uncultured Blautia sp. | reverse complement strand
TGCCGCTTTAAAACCGGGAGAGGGAGATACCCTGGTCATTGCCGGAATGGGCGGCCCCCTGATGGAACGGATCCTTTCAAAGGAATGGGAGGTCACAGAAAGCTTTCAGGAGCTGATTCTCCAGCCGCAGTCGGATATCCCTCATTTTCGCAGATTTATCCGGGAAAATGGCTGGGAAATAGAAGAAGAGGATATGATACTGGAAGAGGGGAAATTTTACCCTATGATGCGGGTGATAAAGCGCAGAGAGGCCTATACCCCTTGGAGCGCCGTACAGGAGCATTTCGGCAAACTTTTGCTGGAAAAACAGCATCCGGTTTTAAGAAAGTACCTTGACAGAGAGGAAAGGATCTGTAATGAGATTTTAAAAAATCTTTCTAAAACTTCTTCCAAAGAAGGACAGCAGCGGGCGGAAGAAATTAAGGAGGAAAGGCGGCTGATCCAGGCTGCCATGGCACTATATGAAAGTAAAGGAACTGACGGGATGGATAGAGGAGAAGTTTCCGCCAAAGGCAGCGGAAGACTGGGATAATGTAGGACTTTTAGTAGGAGACGACGAAAAAGAGATTCATCATATTTTCCTTGCCCTGGATCTTACAGAGGAAACCCTTTTAGAGGCGGTTTCGGCAGGGGCGGATATGATCCTCACCCATCATCCCATGATTTTTACGAATATCCGGAAAATCAATAATCATACATTTACAGGGAGAAAGATCCTCACGCTGATCCGGAAGGATATCTCTTATTATGCAATGCATACCAACTACGATATCCTTGGCATGGCACAGTTAAGCGCAGATTACTTAAAGCTTAAGGATACGGCGGTGCTTTCTGTTACAGAGGAAAGAGACGGGAAGCAGGAAGGCTTCGGAAGAGTGGGGATGCTTCCAAAGAAAATGACGTTGAAAGAATGTGCCCTGTTTGTAAAGGACGCCTATAAACTGGGGGATGTGAAAGTGTATGGGGATCTGGACATGGAGGTGGAGCGTGCCGCTGTCTGCACAGGTTCCGGAAAGAGCATGATTGAAGAAGCGTTAAAAAATCACGCCCAGGTTTATGTGACAGGAGACATTGACCATCATACAGGAATTGATACTGTTGCCCAGGGAATGGCGCTTATTGATGCCGGACATTACGGCACAGAGTATATTTTTATGGAGGCGATGAAAGAGGAGCTTTTAAAGGCATTTCCCAATATGGAGGTTTCATGTGCCAAGGTAAAAAGCCCGTATACAATTTTATAATCAGGTATAAAAAGGTGTAAGGAGGGTATTTCATGGAGCAGAAGATGTGTAAAGTGACGATAAATGGGGAGACTAGAGAATACCCGCAGGGACTGTGTTACGCAAATATCGTAAAAGATTACGAAGAAACCACAGACGCACCCATCATTTTGGTGACAGTAGACGGGAAGCTCAGAGAGCTTCATAAACGGCTGAAAAATGATTGTACCATAGAGTTTATTACTACAAAGGATGACATTGGTTATCAGACCTACAAAAGAAGCGCCTGCCTTGTTCTTTTAAAGGCGATCTACGATGTGGCGGGAAAAGAAAACATTGACAAGGTGGTTATTCACTATTCGGTAGGATCGGGCTACTACTTTACCATGGAAGGAAGCACTATCCTGAACCAGGAATTTTTAGATTCTGTAAAGAAAAAGATGAGGGAGCTTGTGGATGCCCGGGTGCCCATTACCAAGCAGAGTATCGGGACAGATGAGGCCATTGCTCTTTTCCATAAACACCATATGTACGACAAAGAGAAACTTTTCCGTTACAGAAGGGTTTCTAAGGTAAACATTTACAGTATTGAAAATTTCGATGACTATTATTATGGATTCATGGCTCACCACACAGGCTATATCCAGTATTTTGACCTGAAACTGTACGACAATGGCTTTGTCCTGGTTCTGCCGGAGTTTGGAAAACCAGAGGGGCTGCCGGAGTTTAAACCTCATGAGAAAATTTTCCAGGTACAGAAGGAATCCCAGGAATGGGGAGATAAGCTGGATATTTCCACTGTGGGGGAATTAAACGACCGGATCACCCGGGATGGGATACAGAATATCCTTTTGATCCAGGAAGCGCTGCAGGAGGCGAAGATATCCAGGATAGCGGAGCAGATCGTCCAGGAAAAAACCAAAAAGTTTATCATGATCGCAGGTCCTTCCTCTTCGGGAAAAACTACCTTTTCCCACCGGCTTTCCATACAGCTTGCGGCGCATGGAATGAAGCCCCATCCCATTGCAGTGGATAATTATTTTGTAAACCGTGAGTTAACGCCTTTGGATGAATTCGGGGAAAAGAACTATGAGTGCCTGGAAGCCATTGATGTGGAGCAGTTTAACCAGGATATGCTGGCTCTTCTGCGGGGAGAGCAGGTAGAGCTTCCGGTGTTTAATTTTAAGACCGGACTAAGGGAGTACCGAGGCGATTATTTAAAGCTTGGAAAAGAGGATGTCCTTGTCATTGAGGGAATCCATGGACTGAATGATAAACTGAGCTATGCCCTTCCCCGGGAAAATAAATTTAAGGTTTATATAAGTGCGCTGACCATGCTGAATATTGATGAACATAACCGGATTCCTACCACAGACGGCAGGCTGATCCGCCGGATCGTGCGTGATGCGAGGACACGTGGGACATCTGCCAAGGATACCATAGCCAGATGGCCTTCTGTGCGCAGGGGAGAGGAGACCAATATCTTTCCTTTCCAGGAAGAGGCGGATGTAATGTTTAATTCCGCTTTGATTTATGAGCTGGCATGTCTGAAGGTCTATGCGGAACCGCTGCTTTTCGGAATCCGCAAGGATGAGCCGGAATATGTGGAGGCGAAGCGGCTTTTGAAGTTTTTTGATTATTTCGTGGCAGTGCCAAGCGAGGAGATTCCCAACAATTCCATTCTAAGGGAATTTATAGGAGGAAGCTGTTTTAACGTTTAAGAAGCTTTACATCTTGAAAAATACATGGTAGAATAGCATTTGCGCAAGCAGACCAGGTGATCGCGGCTGCACAGACGAAAGGGTGCAGACGAGGAAAGTCCGGGCTTC
>CALIZJ010000119.1 GCA_938028845.1 uncultured Blautia sp. | reverse complement strand
ACTTTTAAATTTCCTTTTTTGTGAAATTTCTCATACAGTGTGTCCGTAGATTTCAGGGCTTCCTCCGTGGTCTGGCGAATGGAATCCGGAAAGTTTCCCCGGTCCATAGTAGAATAAGACAGGGCTCCGCGAAGTCCGGCTTTTTCATATACCACAGCAGCCTCTTCCATAAAATAGCTTCCCGCCTCTATAAACCCTGTAGTTCCTCCCTTTATCATCTCCAGGGCAGCCAGCGAAGCACTGATCCTCATTTTTTCTGCAGTCATACTGCTTTCAAAGGGAAGCATGATCCTTGTCCATATCATAGGCAGCTCATCCAGGACTGCCCCCTTAAGGAGCTGCTGTCCCGTATGCATATGCCCGTCCACCAGTCCCGGCATCCAAAGCTTTCCTTCTCCAGGTACCGTCTCCGCCGCTGCATACTTCTTTTCCCTTTCCTTATCCGGGAGGATGTCCAGAATCCTTCCTTTATCTATGATTATGGACATATTTTCTTTTACTTCAAATTTCTGTGTAAGGCAGGCCGTATTTCTGATGGCAATTTCGCAGTCTCTCTTTTTTTCCATGATCTCTCCTTTTGTCTCCGTAACACAAACTATTAATTTAGAAACATTTTTTTCACACTTTTTTCAAATGGATATCACATACATTTCACATAGCTTAACTATTATTTACAACATAGAAAGCATTAGTCTTTCTTAAATATTTTTCTTTTTCATACGCGCCGGTACGAAAGTACCGGCCTCCTTCCATTTATAGAGAATTTTTATCGGAAAAGATCCCCTCACCGTCAAATTCCGGAATGAAACTTTCTTCCGCTGTTTTCCCCTCCTGGAAAAATCCATTTTTTATTCCCAGATCCAGAGCTGCCTGGAGTACTTTTTCATACTCCCGCTTTGTCACTTTCCGGTTTAGTTCCTTATAAACTTCATTATGTACAACAGGGGTAAACTGGCTCATAATACTGATATAAACCATATCCCCATATTCCTGATGAAGGTATTTTAAAACCTCTATGGAATTTCTGGTATGTCCCGGCAGGATCAGATGTCTTACGATAGTTCCTCTTTTTATATATCCCTCTTCATCGAATTCACAGCTTCCCGTCTGTTCTGCCATCTCTTTTATGGCTGCCTTCGCAGTTTCAGGATAATCCGGCGCCTTGGAAAATTTTTCCGCCAATTCCTGATCCATATATTTAAAATCCGGAAGGTACACATCCACATACCCTTTAAGCAGCTTTAAAGTTTCCACTTTTTCATATCCACTGGAATTATATACCACAGGCAGGTCCATTCCCCGATTTTTTGCATCCTCCAGGGCCGAGATGATCTGCGGTACATAATGGGTTCCTGTCACAAGATTAATATTCGCCGCTCCCTGCTGCCAAAGTTCTATAAAAATATCCGCCAGACGTTTTAGGCTGATCTCCCCTCCCGCATGCCCTTTGGCAATCCTATGATTCTGGCAGAAGCAGCACCGCAGGCTGCATCCGGAAAAAAAGACTGCCCCGGAGCCCTTCTCTCCTGAAATACACGGTTCCTCCCACATATGCAAAGCGGCACGAGCAGCGATCACCGTGCTGTCCATGCCGCAATATCCTTTTTCTCCTTTTTGCCGGTTTACCTGGCAGGCTCTGGGACAGAGCTCACAATTTTCTAATATCTGCATATATATCCCTCTCTTGCTTTACCGCCGGAACAGTTCTCTTTATAACTAGTAAAGTGAATAACTAAGATATAGTATACCATTATTTTCCCCATTTTCAATCGCTCCATTTTTAAGTTTTTAGAAAAGTTTGACTAAATTTTATCTATTATTGACAATTCTTTTTAGATAAATTATACTGAAGCCAAATCGGAATAAGTTGTTTGGACTGTCATAACATCTGGTTTTTTCTCTTCAATTATTCCAGATTTCAGCATTTTGTTCAGTACTATTCTTTTTTACTGACATGTCTAGTTGTGTCAAACCATCTTCTTACTTCTGACCTACTAAATTATACTACATAAAGAAAGGTGGTTTTTATGGAACAACATTTGTCACTCTTTTATGGCCTGTCGTTTTTGACTGCCGTCCTTGCATTTCTCTATGCTGTATACCTTTATCTCTGGGTAAAAAAACAGCCGGTTAAAAATGCTACGATCATTGAGGTTTCCAAACTTATAAAGGACGGCGCCAATACTTTCATGCGCCGGGAATACAGCATTCTTGCCAAATTTGCCGGAGTCATTGCCATAATTATTTTCATTCTCCTTCCTTCCCCCATCTGGGAAGGCCATTTTCTTACAAATTTATCTATGGCCATTGCCTACCTGTTTGGTACTGCGTTCTCTGCTATTGCCGGCAAGATCGGTATCATGGTTGCCACACATTCTAATTCCCGTGCGGCAGAAGGCGCAAAGGAAGGAATAAAACCTGCCTTTCTCATCGGTTTCAGGGGCGGCGCTGTTATGGGACTGCTGGTGGTTGGATGCTCCCTGTTCGGCGTTGCTGCAGTATTGATGATCGCAGGGGACTCATCTATCCTTCTTGGTTTCTCCTTCGGCGCAAGCTCCCTGGCTCTGTTTGCCAAAGCAGGCGGCGGTATTTTCACAAAGACTGCCGATGTCTCTGCCGATCTTACCGGTAAGGTAGAGCTTGGAATCCCGGAAGACGATCCCCGTAATCCCGCTGTTATCGCAGATAATGTAGGAGACAATGTGGGCGATGTTGCAGGAATGGGTGCGGACTTATTTGACTCTAATGTAGCTGCCATGGCATCCGCTCTTGTTATCGCGGAATCTCTTTCCGGAACCGGCCTGAATAATGTTTCCATGGTATTTTGTTATGCGATCTTAGGGCTTCTTTCTTCTATCATCGGTATCGCTACCGCAAAGATCGGGAAAAACGGAAATCCTACCCGCGCCCTGAACTCTTCTACCTACGTTACCACAGGGATTTTCCTGGTGCTTACCGCTGTGGCCACTGCTTTATGTCCGGGATTTTCCTGGAGGATCTGGGGTGCTTCCGCTACCGGTCTTCTGGTAGGTGTGATCATCGGAATCACCACCGATTACTTTACAGATGACAGCAAACCTATTGTAAAACGTGTCGCCCATGCGTCTGGATCCGGTCCGGCATTTACCGTACTTTCCGGTGTTTCCTATGGCTTTATCTCTGCCCTTCCGGCAATGGTAGGCATTGCGGTTTCCGCTTTGATCGCTTATCAGCTTTGCGCTCCTATCGGCGATGGATATGCTATCTTCGGAATCTCTATGGCAGCAGTTGGAATGCTCTCCATCGTAGGTATGATCATCTCCAATGACGCTTACGGTCCCATCGTAGACAACGCAAGAGGCTTGGCGGAAATGGGCGGATTAGGTGAAGAGACCATTATGACTGCCGATGAGCTGGACAGCGCCGGAAATACGGTAAAAGCTGTCACAAAAGGCTTTTCTATAGGTGCCGCAGGGCTTACGGTCATCTCCCTTTTAGGAGCTTTCATGTCTGAGGCAAACGCTGCCCTGGCTAATGCTGGAAAAGAACTGATCACAGGTTTTGATATTATGGAACCTACCGTTTTCTTCGGCATCCTGATCGGTGCGGCTATCCCGGCTGTTTTTTCCGCTATGCTGATTCTTGGCGTGGATAAAAACGCACAGCGTATGGTAGCAGAAATCCATCGCCAGTTTAACTCCATCCCAGGACTTAAAGCTGGTAAAAAAGGTGTAAAGCCTGACTACGGAAAATGTATTGATATTGCTACCTCAGGGGCTTTAAAAGAACTGATCCCGGCAGGGCTTATGACGATCATCTCTACTTTGATCGTTGGATTTATCGGAGGCCCGAAATCAATCGGCGGTTTCCTTCTGGGAAATATCACCAGCGGTCTTCTCCTTGCTCTGTTTATGTCCAACGCAGGCGGACTTTGGGATAATGCAAAGAAATATGTAGAAGCAGGCAATGAAGGCGGAAAAGGAAGCGAAGCACATAAAGCAGCCGTGATCGGCGATACGGTAGGCGATCCGTTTAAAGATACTGCCGGACCTTCCATCAATACCCAGATCACTGTTGTCTCCCTGGTTTCTTCCCTGATGTCCACACTGTTTGTGGCGTTCTCCATCTTTGGTTAAATCTTGCCTATAATGTACATAAAAGGGGCTGTCGCACCTCTGCGGCAGCCCCTCTTCTAGGCTTTTATGCTTCCAATTTTATTTTTTCTTATCTTTATTTTCCCTTTTCAGAATCACCAGCGACAATATGCCTGCCAGCAGCGAGGTTCCCCCGAAGTTCAGCCAGATTCCGTTAAGACCCAGCTGCCACAGTGCCCCCACAAGGATCACCGGAAAGATCAGGGCTGTCGAAAGGGAAATGATGGCTGCTTCCTTTGCCTTTCCCATCGCCACCATATAGCTTTGTGTGGCAAAAGAAAACCATCTGGTCACATATGTAATGGCGAACAGCTGCATTGCTAAACAGGCCATTTCCATAAAGGCATGATCCGGAGCACTCACAAACAGTCTTGTAACCGTATCTGGGAAAAGAAACATCACTGCCGCGGAAAGCAAAGATATTATCGCGCTGGCACAGTAGCAGCACTTTTCAATGGCTTTGATGCGTCCATGATTTCCTGCTCCCAAATTATAGCTTACCGCAGGCTGGAGGGAATCGCACATACCATAAAGGAGAGGCTGCACAAAACCATCCGCATACATTAAAATACCATACATAGATACCGCCTGGGCGCCGCCCATGCGCAGCAGCAGAAAATTCATAAGGATCGATGTGATACGTCCGGCAATGTTATTCAGGAAGTTCGGGCTGCCGCAGCTGACAATCCGTTTTATCATATCCGCTGAAAATTTCGGCCTGCAGAAATGAAGCTGCATTTTTCCTCTGAAGAACGGATAAAAAGCGATCAGCGCGCTGACAAACATTCCTGTACAGGTAGCCAATCCGGCTCCCCAGATTCCCCAACGGAACACATATAAAAATGTAAATTCCAAAACCCCGGTTAAAACTGACATAAAAATATTTAAAAACATGCTTTCCCTTATCTTTCCGCAGATTCTCAGATAATTATCCACGGCAAAGATAATGGTGGTCACAGGCGCCCCCATGGCATATACCCTGAGATACTGGACCGCATATGTCAAAAGTTCCCCTTCTGCTCCCATAGCCCTTAGAAGGGCCGGGGCCAGTATGAATAAAACCGCTCCTAAAAGTACACCCGTACCCACGATCATCAGACAGGCACAGGTAAAAATATTATTTGCTTCCTTTTCTTTTTTCTTTCCCAAGTTTATAGAAATAGGAACTGCGGAACCTACACCGATCAGATCCGCCAATGAAAAATTAATGATTACAAAAGGCATTGCCAGATTCAGCGCCGCAAATGCCGCTTCTCCTAAAATCTGTCCCACCAGAATCCCATCGATCAACTGATACAGGGCAGATGCCAGCATACTGACCGCCCCCGGTACAGACGCAATAAAAAAGAGTTTCAGGGGGGATACTTTTGTAAATAATGTCCTTGAATCCATAAACGTTTTTTGTATTCTGTCTTTTCAGCCAGACAGTTACTGCTCCTCCTTGTCTAATATTTCTCTGTGAAAGGCATCTCTTAAGTGGCTGGTAAAGATCTCCAGTCCTTTTATCAGTTCCGGAGAATATTCTTCCATTGTTTTATGCATGGCTATTTCCTCTGCCGTGTACACATCTTTAAGGATCCTTTCTGCATACTTCCTTCCTTTTTCTGTAAGGATAATCTGTTTTTCCTTTTTATGGCCATCGCTTTCCAGAAGCACATAGCCCTGTGCCACGCACTCCTTCACAATAGTGTTTATGGTCGTGCGTGGGATGAGGCACTCCTCGCTGATCTCCTTTTGCGAATGCGATTTTCCATCATTCAGCGTATAAAATAAGGACAGCATATTATTTTTAATTTTTAATTTTCTGGCTGCCATATAATATAGCCCATCAATCTGATTCATGCAGAGATACAGCCTATCAAGATAATCTCTATTTTCGTCCATCAAACCACCTTTCCATTTTCTGTTTTTACTTCCAGCCTCCGCATTTTTAATACGAATTCGGATTTTGCTTCGTATTCTATTATAATACGGATTCGGATTAATAGCAAGAAAGAATTATGATTTTAAAAAGTTTCTTTTTCTTCTAAATATTCTTCCAGGCATATTCCCTGTTCCCGGATTTCTGCTGCCGCCTTCACTCCCACATAACGGTAATGCCACGGTTCGTTGGATATCCCTGTGATCTCTGTTTTATCCTGTGGATAGCGGTAGATAAAACCATATAAGTGGGCGTTCTTTTCCAGCCATTGATAAACCTCGTCCCCGGTAGAATGAATCCCGTCTGCATTAATATCAATCCCAAGTCCCAGCTCATGTTCACTGGTCCCTGGAACTGCTACCCAGGTTTGTGCCTGCTCTGTTGCCTGTTCTTTGGAATATCCTTCATTTATATATGCCTGAATCTTTTCATCGTATAGTTTCTGCTGTTCTTCTCTTGTACGGTATCCGGAAGCCACCACCGGATATACTCCGTCTTTTCGCATTGCATCAAACATTTCCTGGAGATACGGATAAATCCTTTTGTCCACCCGTTTTCCATTCCAGAGCTCTGTCGTCTCAATCTCTGTCTTATCCTTAGTAGGGTTCCATTTATTCACCAGCACCAGTGCCCAGTCTTCCTCTGATGTGCTCTCACCTGATAATACCGCTTTCGCCTGAAGTCCGGGAACCAATTTTCTCACTTGATGAAGTCCGGTAATCCCGAAACAGACCAGCACCACCAAAATCCCCAAATATACCATAAATCTTCTCTTTTTTCTTCTGCCTGACATAACGCCTTTCCTCCTGTCTCCCCGCCTTTTATCCGGCTATATTCCTGCAGGGTAAAACCTGCTGTCCAAATATACTCTGGTGTCTCAGCAATTGGGTTTATCATAACAGGGGTACCTCTAAACAATCTCTAAAACATAAATCCATAAACCAGATTGTATCCTGTCAATCCATTTTCAGCTTTTTAAAAAAAACGGCCGCTGCCGCCCCTATACTGCAGACAAGCAGGCCGCTTGGCACCAGGATCCACTGTACCTGTTGAGAAAATTTATCAAAAAGAAAGCCATACAAAAGCTGTCCCACAGGCTGGACGCACATGGATAGGGTATAAACGCAGGCCATCACCTTACCTGTAAGATTCTGGGGGGTCCGTTCCTGTATGGCGGAAAGGGCATAAATAGAAAAAATACTGCACAACATCTGACAGCCGCAGAACATTAAAAGCAATACTGCATATTTTCCAATAACGCCCAGAGGAAGGAAAAAAACAATTCCCGCCGGAATAAGACAGATTCCCACCGCCGCGATCAAAAGATGCAGCCGGAAGGTTTTCAGTCTTTCTGCAAGAAATCCTGCAGCTATGCTTCCCAGGACTGCCGCAATTCCCATAGCACTCTCCGCCGCCCCATAATACTGCGCAGACAGTCCCATTACCGTACGGACCAGATAAGGAAATCCTACGGTAATGATCCCCACAACAAACATACTCACCCCTGCGGCCAGAAGAAGCAGCTTCAGCACGCTTGTCTCTTCCCTGCAAAGGAAACGCACGCTCCGGGCAAGATCTTCTTTCACCACAGTACTCAGATTTGCCTTTTTCTCCGGTTTTTGGTATTCCAAATGAATAAAACTTTCCAAAAACGCGGTCACGAAAAAACAGGCCATTGTCACATAAAAAATACGCCGAAGTCCAAACGCCGTGTAAAAAAGGCTTCCCAGAAAGGGAGTCACAAGGGATGTTACCGCCTGGATCTGACTGACCGCTGCATTTCCTTTTAGTACATGCTCTCCCGAAAGCATCTGCGGCACGCAGGCCTGTACAGTAGGGGACTCGAAAGCTCCCAATACTGATAGAACAAGGAGTACGCCTCCAATCACCCAAATGTCCCTGTCACTGGAAAAGAAAAGGCTCGCCGCCAGTACCGTTATCCCGGACAATGCATCCAGGGCTGCCATAATATTTCTTCTGTTTGCCCGGTCTGAAAGAATCCCACCAAAGGGTGAAAGCAGGATGGTGGGCACCATAGCCAAAGCGAGCATTCCGGAAAAAACGGAAGCCGAGCCGGTCTGTTCCAGTACATACATGGACAATGCAAACTTCAAAATATAATTTCCCATAAGAGAGCTTAACTGCCCCAAAAGTAAAAGAGCAAAATTACGGGTAAGCCATCTGTCCTTCTCTGTCATAATGTTTCCTCCTTTTTTGTCACTTTAAATACCTTCATAATGTATGTAAAACCATAAAGAAAAAAAACGGATAAACCGCAGATACCAACCGTATGAATGTATCTATTTAAGAAAAAGAACCCTGCCTGACAGGATTCTTTTGTCCCATCTTTATTCTTCTTTAGAAGTGGAAGCAATTTCCTGAAAAAATGCATCTGCAAGGGACTGGATCTCTTCATTGATCACCGGCACTCCCATCTTATCCAGCATTTCCCCGATAAAACGAAATTTCCTTCCCATTTCCGCAGCTGATGCCGGATATACAGTAGGTGCAAGCCATAAGCTGGTCAATAAGGGAATCAGTTCCGCAAGCTCTTTTGCAT
>CALIZJ010000118.1 GCA_938028845.1 uncultured Blautia sp. | reverse complement strand
CGCAGCCACAGGGCGGGTATCACGTCTTCAAAACCGAAGATACTGCCGAACAGGAAACCAAAAATGGTGGAAAAGAATCCTGCACAGCTGATGATTCCTGCCAGGGTAATGTTTTTAAACTTGTAAAGCAGGAAACCGCCGATAAACAGCAGCAGTCCCTGTCCCACATCTCCGAACATAGCGCCGAAGATAAAGGAATAGGTGATGGCTACGAACCAGGTAGGGTCCATTTCTCCATATGCCGGCAGTCCGTACATTTTCACATACATTTCAAAGGGCTTGAAAAGTTTCGGATTCTTAAGTTTTGTGGGCGGCTGTTTGGAAACGTCGTTTCCGTCGTTGCCGATCAGGCAGAAGATCCGTTCGTCGTGTTTGATATCCTCCTGGAAAGAGAGGGCATCTTTTTCTGACATCCATCCGCAAAGGATAAAAAATACTTCAGATTCGCCGGGTGTACACGCGGCCAGACGGCGGACGTCAAAATTGCTGGAAAACTTTTCTATGGCAGCCTTGGCGCCTGCGATCGCATTTTTATTATCCTCAAGGTAGACCTTCCAGGCGGATTTATTGGCGTCTAATGCGGCGTGAAGTTCCTTGTGGCGGGCGTCAAGCCGCTCAAAGGCTTCCCTTGCCGTGCCGTAATAGGTATCCGGCATGTAAATCTGTTCAAAATGCATGGAAGAATAAACGGCGTGTGTTTTACGTGCTTCATGTTTCGGCACAAAGTAGACGCCGTAAACATATTCTCCGTCATCCTCGCACTTGATGAATAAAGTATTCAGATTGTCATAGATGTATTTCTCGAACTTCTGGAAATATTGTTTTTCAATTCTCCCGAAACGCAGGTGGATAAATTTAAATTTCAGGATGGAGGATACATCGTAGTCAATATTTTTAAAGTGCCGGATGATCTTCAGAGATTCTATGAGGTTAGAATGTTCTGTTTCTAATTGTGTTTTATCTTCGTTTAACCGTTTAGACTCATTCTGGATCTTTTCCACAACAGAGAGTGCTTCTTCGATAGAAAGCTCTTTTGGCGCATGAGCAGGCGGCGGATCCAGCTCCTCATAAAAGCCGTTTACTGCCGTGAGCGCTTCTTTGTATGGATTGACTTCCAGGAACGGGGACAGGTTAGCTACTGAGGTCAGCTCCGAGAGAGCATTTTCCAGATGGATTTCGTATTTGGACAAATACGTGTTTACTACCCTGTCGATATCCGTTTTAGGCCCGGTTATACTCATAAATTTCATTTTTTCAATCACAGTACTACCTCCGGGTTGTGAGTGTTCTGACACATTCCTGTTTAAACTTACGATGCTGTTGGTCTAAATAAGGATGTATAAAACACTAATTATTGTGAATATAATGCATGGCTTCCTCTGAGGCGACGCCGTAACGTACACATTCAATGGCGATGGTCAGACGGTTTACCTCGTGTTCCTTATGGTACAGGTAAGAATAGAGCATTGCCACAGAATAGGGATTTCTGGCGGCCTCCTTTTCCAGAGTTGTCCGAAGGATCAGGTTATAAAATTCTTCCAGATTTCCTACGGTAAGTTGGTCGTATTTTTTGCCATAGTATGTCTTTCGGAAAATCTGCCGTGATTCTTCGTGGGAAGCAGCTTCTACCATTGCATTAATTTCTTCTTTTTTTAATTTGTAATTCATAGGAATCAAGAGTGCATATATATCTGCCGGCGCCATATGGAAATAGCGTTTGGACCGCTGGATAAACTGAAGGTTCAGCATATCAAATTTTTCGCCGTAGGCAAGTGTCATCTGTTCAAGATCTTTTCCTTTGAATAATTTCTTTCTGACATTCCATATCTGCGAAAAATAATAAAGGTCAAGGGTCATGCCGTAATCAAAAAGCAGGGCCTTGCTCTCATGGTCCTGAATGTGGGAAAGAGGGGTATAAAATTCGTTTCCCTTTAAAACATTCAGAAATTCTTCCATAGTAGCACATGACGCCAGTTTTTGAAGATCCAGCCGTGAATGAAGCCGGAAAAATTCTTCATACGGGGACAGATCCAGAGGGTCTGTATTCCGATGATCGAAAATATTGGCCATGATTTCCTTGAGCACTCTGATTTCATAACGTTTGGAATAAAGCTCTAAAAATTTTCGCTGTTTGGGATTTGCAAAATGATAAATCCTTGAAAAATTGCTGAAAATAGAAGATTTCAGCATCTTTTCTATCTGCCCCCGGTGGAGTTCGTTTTCATCAAATGCAGCCCAGGCATCTTTATATTCCGGCGTCCGTTTCAGATAAGCGAATATCTGTGGGACACTTGAAAGCTGGCTGATCTCCGCAAGCTGGGCTTCCGTGATCAGTTTACTTTGCATTGCACGGATCTTAGTGGAAAGTCCGCTGTAGGAGAGGACATTTCCCATTTCACATCACTTCCTTTCGTCCGAAATTCGTTAAGTCTTAAGAAGTTCATGAAAAAGTTCTTCGGAAAGGCGTTGGTGGTTTTCATTAAAATAAGCGTCCAGTTCCTGCATGTAATTTTCGGTATTCTGCCGCAGCGCAGAAAGCTGGGCGTCCTTTTCTTTTTCCAGGCTGGAACGGAGCTGCAGGATTTTCTGGTTTGTTTCCTCTTCTAGGGCGAGGTCAAAATCTCTGCATTGTTTTTCCATTTCCTCAGAGAGAGCTTTTTTGGTGTTGTCAGCATCTTCCATGATACTTTTTGCAGCAAGTTCAATTTCAGATAATTTACTTAGAATTTGTTCCATCTGCACCCTCCTTTTCGGTTGGTTTTTTATCTTTTCTTTAGTGTTTCGACCTGCTTTTATATCATACACCTTTATCATAAAATTTCAACAGAAATAATATACAGTTTTTCCCTTTTTTTATTAGGAAATTCTTCCTCGAAAAAATTAATTTTTCTTGCAGGCAAACTATAAAACATGTATAGTAATAAAGGCAAAATTGCCGTAAGATATAAGGCTTATCTGACCATATAGAATCTATTTTTAGATAAAACGGAGGAAATTATGAGGTTAAGAAATATACCGGGTGCGAAAGACGCAATCCTGGAAAGTAAATATGTGATCCAAAATCCAGAAGAAAACAGGGGAAAATGGGATACTGTGTTTGAGAAAAAACAGCCGGTCCACATAGAGATAGGTATGGGAAAAGGACGTTTTCTTATGGATATGGCAAGGCTGCATCCAGAGATCGATTATATCGGCATTGAAATGTATGACAGTGTTCTTCTTCGTGCCCTGCAAAAGCGGGAAGAGCTGGAAAACCAGGGAGAAACTTTCCATAATCTTTATTTTATGAGGATGGACGCACGCAGTCTGCCGCAGGTATTTGCACAAGAAGAGGTAGGAAAAATCTATCTTAATTTTTCTGATCCATGGCCCAAAGCCCGCCATGCAAAGCGCAGGCTTACCTCCCGGGAATTCCTTGCCCGCTATGAAGCTGTGCTGGCAAAAGAGGGAGTGGTGGAGTTTAAAACAGACAACCAGGAGCTTTTCCAATTTTCTTTAGAAGAGATCAAAGAGACCGGGTGGGAACTCCTTGCCTGTACGTTCGACCTTCATCATGAGGAGGCGCTTTGTAAGGGAAATGTGATGACAGAGTATGAGGAAAAATTTTCTTCTATGGGCAATCCTATTTGCAAACTCATCTGCAGGCCGAGGGGATGATCTGCAAAAGGCTGTACCGGAATCCGGCAGGGCTTAAGAACCTGTAACCATCCTGCCTGGTGGGGAATAGGATACTGTAACAGCGATTTAAACATAGATATGCCTTTTGCGAGGCATATCTGTGGAAGGCGGGTTTATGAAGCGAAATAATAAAATATGGAAAGGGCTGTCCCAGTTTTGTTACGAGCACAAGCGGCTGGATATGCGGGTCATGCGCATACGACGTTCTGTCGATGAACTAAATAAGATGTTGAATAATATGGGCCCCAAAGAGAAAAAAGAGGGGGGAAAAGAAAAAAATTAATTTTTTCTAAAAAAATGTATTGACTTTTGCTATGTACTTAGCTATAATACATTTTGCGTTGAGGGAAACGCGAAAGATAAGCGCCTTTAGCTCAGTTGGTAGAGCACCTGACTCTTAATCAGGGTGTCCAGGG
>CALIZJ010000117.1 GCA_938028845.1 uncultured Blautia sp. | reverse complement strand
TCGCAGATCGGTTTTACAGATGATCTTACTTTCACTGGAAATCCTCCTTCCGTAATTATAGATCGTCAAGCGACAATACAACCCTTTTTGTCCGCTTGTTTTCCGCCTTTATCCTGCATGGCAGTTTCAGGCTTAATCTGCAGTTTCGGACGCACCTATACAAGGAATATGCGCGTTCGGACTATATTGTAGCATTACGTTCCGGTAATTGCAAGCATTTTTTCAATTTTTTCTCTCAAAAAATTTGTCATGAAACAGGAACAATCTCCTGCTCCCGGAACAAGCTTGCGACTGTAATCTCATAATCCGATATTTTTTGTGCTTTTTTAATCTTTTTCCAATATTTTTCCGAATTTGTAAACAGCGGGTGCATATAACTCCAAATCTCTTTCATTTTAAACAGTACCGTTTTGTCTCCATATAATACTTTCCTGTATTCGGTGAGGATCTGGTCGTGAAAGGATCTTAATTCCTCTTTTTCTGTTTTTTCCCCTGTCTTTATTTCTTTAAGGATACCAGGATTTTTAAGGATTCCCCTTCCTAACATGACTGTCTTTGTTTCCGGAAAAGCTTCCTGAAACTTTTTAAGGCTTTTTGGGGTAAAGAGATCTCCATTATAGCAGATCTTATGTCTGCTCAGTTTCGTGGCTTCCCGGAACATTTCCAGATTGGGATGGTTTGCGTACATATCTTTTTGTACTCTTGGATGGATGATCAGTTCTTCTATGGGATATTGGTTGTAAATCTCTAAAAGCCGGTAAAATTCTTCCGGTTCCTCTTTTCCAAGCCTGGTTTTTAAAGAAATCTTCATGTCCGGCAATTCCCGGAATACTGCTTCTAAAAATACATTCAGTTCTTCTGGATACGCCAGGAAGCCGGAACCTTTCTTCTTTGTCACCACCGTAGGGGAAGGACAGCCCAGATTCAGATTTACTTCCTGATATCCGTATTCCTTTAACTCCCTGGCTGTCTTTACAAAAGCTTCCCAGTTATTTGTCAAAATCTGCGGTACCAGATGCATCCCTTTATTATGTTCCGGCAGAATGTCGTTTACCTCTTTAGAGTTCATCTTCCTGGCTCCATTTGGGGATATAAATGCAGCAAAGTATTTGTCCATATTCGGAAAGTGGCTGCTGTAGGCATTTCGGAATACGTACCCTGTGATTCCTTCCATGGGTGCAAAATAGTATTTCATTTCTGTGTTGTCTCCTGTAAATTTTTTTCGGATTTAATAGATTTTTTCTATTTCTCCGGTTATTCCATATTCTTCTTTAAAGGCATCCAGTTCTTTTTCGTTCCGGATCAGCCGGATCTCCTGAAATACGCCTGTTTTTATATTCTGAAATCCTGCCACCTGTTCGCCGGTACAAATGCTGCAGCGCAGAACTGGTTTTTCTGTATCTTTCTGATAAGTTTTTTCTCCTGACCCGGAAGGTCTTTTTTTCTTCCCAAACATATGGCCTCTTCCTTTTGCATGATTTTCTTTTATTATAGTAAAAATCCTTTCATGGTTCAATTCTAAAATCCTGCCTTTTGGAATCCGCCACAGGCCGCAGCCATAATAACCCTGCCCGCAAAAATACCGCTCCGCTCATTTTCCCTGAGACGAAACGGCATTTTTTTATACCCTCAGTATCGTATAGAGTTAGTTATTGTCTTTATGATTCCCCTTCAAATATTTTCGCTATAGGTGAATCTTCAGAAAGGATAACTGTCTTATTCTCTCCTGTCATGGAGTTTTTCAGAGCATCCAGGCTGCGCACAAAAGAATAAAACTCACTGCGGTCCTCTTCCCCATATGCCTGGGCGAGAATCTTCATGTATTCCTGTTCTCCCTCTGCTTTTAAGATCTCTGCCTGCTTTTCTGCCTCGGAAATCTGGATAGCGACATCCTTATCTGTAGTATTGCGGATTACCTTTGCCTCAGAATTTCCTTCTGCTGTATAGGTAGCCGCTATATTATCTCTTTCTGAGATCATCCGCTCATACACAGCCGCTTTATTATCTTCCGGCAGATCCAGACGCTTTGTCTCAAACATAAGTACAGAAATTCCATACTGTTCCATATTATCATCAACCGCTCCCATAACCATATCTGCCAGTTCTCCGTCCCGGCTGGTGATCACCTCATCCTGGGACATACTGCTGATCGCATTCTTGGTGGCATTGTATATAGCCGTATTGATCCTGCTCTCACCGCTTTCTATGGAAGAATTCAGCGTCTGGGCAAATTTCAGGGGATCTTGGATCTTCCACAATACATAACTATCGCTGATCATCGTCTTTTTATCCCTGGTGATCACATCTGAAGGAGCCATGTCATATAATAAGGTTTCTTTGGGAAGGGTCGCCGTGCTTTCCAGGAAAGGAATCCTGAAACTGATTCCAGGATCGTCAATGACTCTTTCCACCTTTCCAAATCTTCTCACAAGCTTATATTCATCCTGGGCAGTCACGGTTACGGATGCAGCCGCTGCCACCACCACTGCCACGCCGGCAAGTATTATAAGTACACCTTTCTTCTTCATCTCTTTATTCCTCCTCATCTGCCGCTGTCTGAAGATTGTCTGTCTGCTGCTCTTCTTCTGAAGCAGCCGCTTCTTCGGATACCTCTGCAAAAGGTTCCAGCGGAAGAAGCTTCTGGGTTCCATTTCCATTATCCACTATGATCTTCAGATCCGGAAGCACATCTTCCATAGCCTCATAGAACATTCTCTGCTTGGTAACTTCCGGATTTTTTATGTATTCCTCATACATCGCGTTAAACCTTGCCACTTCTGCCTCTGCCTCATTGATACGCACCTGTTTTTCTGCCTCTGCATCCTGAATGATCTGGTCCGCCTGGGCTTCTGCCTGGGGCAGTTGCTCATTCCGGTATTTATTTGCGTTATTAATAGCCGTTTCTTTTCCCTGCTTTGCCGTCTCTACGGCTTTAAATGCCTGCATGACATCCTGTGTAGGCGGCTCGGAATCCTGTATGGTAATATTTACAAGCTGGATTCCCATATCCTGCTCTTCCATTTTTTCCATGATCATTTCTTTGATCTTACTTTGGATTTCACTTTTTCCTGTAGTCAGGACATCATCTACATCATAGCTTGCGATCACTGTACGGATGCAGCTTTGGGAAATGTTTTTCAGGATACTCTCCGGCTCTCTGGAATTATATAAATACTTCACCGGTTCTGTGATCCTATACTCTATGAAGAAATCCACGTCAATAAAGTTATAGTCTGATGTGATCATGATCCCTTCATTTTCTACAGTGGCATTGGAATCCATATCATAACCAATGGGAAAGCCCTGAATCGTGGTATTTACCTTATCCACCTTTTGAATAAAAGGTATCTTAAAATGAAGACCTGTTTCCGATACTGCCTTAGGAACTCCGAAAGTGGTAAGGACCGCCTGTTCCTGCTCTTGTATCTGGTATGTACAATCCATGGCACAGACTGCGATAACCGCCACTCCTGCCACTCCTAAAATTACTCGTTTTACATATTTTCCAGGTTTTGGTACCTTGGAAAACGGGCGAAAAGAACCCTGTTTAAATTCGTTAAAATCTGTCACTTTTTCCTCCTTCTTTTTGCCGGGGCTCTTCCCCATGGTAAAAGGCCCCGCTGAAATTAACCTTCTTTTTTATTAAAAGAAAAGAAAAAGACTTTCATTTCAGACAAATACATTTTGTCTCAAAATAAAAGTCTTGCTGATTATCTCATATCGCGGATATCATCTGTCCAGTGTATGATATCGTTCTGTCGCTTCTATGTACCACGCCCTGAAAATACAATCTCGATTTCCAAATCAATGGCCGCTACTCCCTTTTCTTTGAATAGGATAATAGCATATCTTCTGCATAAATGCAAGTATTTTTGCGAGAATTTAGAATTATTTTTATAAGAATTTAGAATTATAGAAAAAAAAGGCTGGCATCTTTCCATACCAGACTTTTCAATGGAAAAATTAAGGAACCGAAAGACTATTCCCCGGTTCCCTAATACCTTTTTATTTATCTCTCCAGATAATCCTGCCCTTGGACAGATCATACGGAGAAAGTTCAAGCGTCACTTTATCTCCTGGAAGGATGCGGATAAAATTCATGCGCAGCTTACCGCTGATATGTGCCAGAACCACATGTTTGTTTTCCAGCTCTACCTTAAACATGGCGTTCGGCAGTTTTTCCAAAACAGTGCCTTCCACTTCAATTACATCTGCTTTTGACATTTTTAACCTCCTATGTCAGTCTTATATGGAAGCCCGGATCTTAAGATCCCAGGCAGCATATCCTTACCTGCTTTAAAGCTTCGTAAGAGTCAGAATCTCTGGTTCGCCATCTGTGATCAGAATGGTGTTTTCATAGTGTGCAGAAAGAGAGCCGTCCATGGTCACTACCGTCCACTCGTCATCCAGCCATGCCACATCTGCTCTGCCCAAATTGATCATAGGCTCTACCGCCAGCGTCATACCTGGAATCAGCTTTACGCCTCTTCTTTTCTGGGGAAAATTAGGAATCTGGGGATCCTCGTGAAGATGTGTCCCAATCCCGTGACCTACCAGATCGCGTACAATGCCGTAATTGTATTTTGCAGCATATGCGCCAATAGCTTTGGAAATATCATTTAAATGGTTTCCTGCCTTTGCAGCTGCAAGCCCCTGGAAGAAACATTCTTTCGTAACCTCCATAAGCTGGCGCGCCTCTTTGGAAACCTCGCCCACCGCATAAGTACGGGCTGCATCAGAATGATATCCCTGATAGATCAATCCGGCGTCAATCTTTACCAGATCTCCTTCCTGAATGATCTTTTCCTCTGAGGGAATTCCATGAACTACCTCATCATTTAAACTGATACAAAAAGATCCAGGAAATCCTCCGTAATTTAAAAAATTGGGGGTACAGCCTAAGGAACGGATCATATCCTCACCGATGCGGTCCAGCTCCTTAGTGCTGATCCCTGGTTTGATATAGGAAGCCAGATCATCATGGACTTTTTCCAGCAGATGTCCTGCCTTCCGCATTAACTCTATCTCATGTTCTGATTTAATGGAAACAGACATACTTTATTCTCCTAAGATAGCCACAATCTCCTGGAATACTTCTTCCAGGTTCTTCGTACCGTCCACAGTCTTTAATACGCCTGCTTTTGTATAATAGTCGATCAGAGGCTGCGTCTGCTCATGATATACGTTTAAACGCTTGGTTACTGTCTCTGGTTTATCATCATCGCGCAGTACAAGGCTTTCGCCGCAGGTATCGCAGATTCCTTCCTGCTTCGGCGCTGCATAAACAACATGGTAAGTAGCTCCACATTTTACGCAGGCGCGTCTTCCGGACATGCGGTTTACGATATTCTCATCCGGTACATCTACATCAATGGCATAATCAATCTTACTGCCTAACTTATTCAATGCATCTGTTAAACATTCCGCCTGAGGAATTGTTCTTGGAAAACCATCCAATACATAGCCCTTCTGTGCATCCGGCTGCTGGATCCTGTCTACAACCAGGTCGCAGGTCAGCTCATCCGGAACAAGAAGTCCCTGATCCATATAGGTTTTTGCTTTCTTTCCAAGTTCTGTACCGTTTTTAATATTGGCACGGAAAATATCTCCGGTAGAAATGTGAGGAATTCCATATTTCTCCGCGATTTTCTTAGCCTGTGTTCCTTTTCCGGCACCCGGTGCACCCAACATAATGATTCTCATAAATATACCCTCCGTTTTGCTTTTTTTCTAGCAAATCAAGGCTGTGGCGCACTGCACCACAACCTTCATTTCTTAATTGTTGAGGAAGCCTTTATAATTGCGGACAAGCATCTGCGATTCAATCTGCTTCACAGTCTCAAGGATAACACCAACAATAATGATGATGGAAGTTCCTCCGAAGGAAACATTCGCTCCAAATACACCGTTAAAGAATATCGGGATCACTGCTACAATGATAAGGCCCACTACACCTATAAATATAATATAATTTAAGATTTTCGTCAAATAGTCCGCGGTAGGTTTTCCGGGACGGATGCCAGGAATAAAACCGCCCTGCTTTTTAATATTGTCAGAAACCTCCAATGGGTTAAAGGTAATGGAGGTATAGAAGTATGCAAAGAAGATACACAAAACAATATACAAAAGCAGACCCCAGCTATACTGAAGCTGATTTGGATTACACCAGTTATTCTGTGACAGACCTCTTATAATCTCACTTCCAATGCCGGAACCATTTGCAGCACCAGCAAACTGGGCAATGATTCCTGGGAAAGACATAATGGAAGATGCGAAGATAATCGGGATAACACCTGCAGTATTGACCTTCAGCGGGATATTTGTGGACTGACCGCCCATAAGCTTTCTTCCCACCATTTTCTTGGAATACTGAACAGGAATTCTTCTCTCTGCTCCGTTAAGGATCAGGACAAATACAACTACTACAAGGATGATCACTGCAATGATCACGCCTGCAAGAATACCCTTCGCAATCGTTTTTCCCTGAATAAAGTTCTCATACAAAAGTGACATGTCACTTGGGATACGGGAAACAATATTCACAGTAAGCACGATGGAAATACCATTTCCAACACCTTTTTCCGTGATACGCTCACCAATCCACATCAGCATTGCCGAGCCGGCAGTCAGGCAGACAACAACAACTATCGCTTTAAGTACAGTCATATCCGGAATCAGACCCTGACGGCCAAATCCGATGGCCATTGCAACAGCCTGGAATAAAGCCAGACCAACTGTCACGTAACGAGTAATAGCTGTAATCTTTTTTCTTCCTTCCTCTCCGTCTCTGTGCATTTCTTCCAATGCCGGAATAGCAATGGTAAGAAGCTGCATGATAATGGAAGAAGTAATGTATGGAGTGATGTTCAATGCAAAGATTGACATCTCCGTAAAAGATCCTCCGGTAAACGCATCAAAAAGATTGAATGCGTCACCGGCATTGCTCTCAAACCACTGTTTGAAGAAATCGCTGTCAACTCCCGGAACCGGAAGCTGTGAACCGATACGGATAACTACAATCATCCACAGGACGTACAGCAGTTTGTGTCTCATTTCTTTTACTCTAAAAACATTTTTAAGAGTCTCAAACATTAAATCACCTCTACTGTACCACCCGCAGCTTCAATTTTTGCCTTTGCACTTTCGCTGACAGCGTTTACTTTTACATTCAGTTTCTTTGTCAGCTCACCGTTTCCGAGGATTTTAACACCGTCTCCGGCTTTGGAAATCGTGCGGCTTGCCAGTAAGCTTTCAACAGTAACGTCTGCACCGTCTTCAAAACGATTGAGAACGTCTACGTTGATAGCGATGATCTCTTTTGTATTTCTGTTCGTGAATCCTCTCTTCGGCAGACGTCTGTATAATGGCATCTGTCCACCTTCGAATCCCGGTTTCTTATGGCCGGAACGAGCCAACTGTCCTTTATGTCCTTTACCGGCTGTTTTGCCATTGCCTGAACCGTGTCCACGTCCTCTTCTGAAGTTATCGCTGTGCTTAGAACCTTCTGCTGGTCTTAAGTTTGATA
>CALIZJ010000116.1 GCA_938028845.1 uncultured Blautia sp. | reverse complement strand
TGCAAAGGTGAGCCAAAGCAAATGGCGGTTGAATTTTATGCTCCCTTTTATCTGCTATTAACTATTTCAGATGCGGCACATGATAAGGAAGAAAGAGAAGAAATTGAAAATCTCTTTACAGCGCATATGGATCGTTTCATAGAAAAATATGCAATAACGGACAGCTATGCTGAAAAAGGCTAATTGTTGAATTAACAGATAATGTAAAATAGGAATGTGAGCATATGGAATTTGAATGGGTTTTGTGCCCTGTTTGCAAAAACAAGACACTCTTGAAATAGAGAGAAGATACATTTTTAAGAAACTACCCTTTGTTCTGTCCAAAGTGTAAACAAGAACGAATTATTTCAGCGGAAAACTTAAAGATAGTCGTTATTGAGGAAACATCTGGTTTTCCGAAAATATAATAATTTACAAAGTCCAACGAAAGTTGTGCTTATAAAAACAGGAGGATTTTTATGTATAAGAAATATTTATTATCGGAGATTGTTTGCTAACCGGGAGGTTTGCGTAAAATCAATCTCTACCAAACCTCCCAAAAGGGCAATTACCAAGACTTTTAGGAGGATCAATTTTCATGAATAGAGAAAACAAACGGAAACAATATGAAAAAGGGTACTATCGTACTCATGCTTGTAATGACAGTTTTACCTGCAAAGTTTGTGGCAGGCTTGTTGTGCCAGCAGGTGCCGGAAGTGATCACCGCAATCATTGTCCAAACTGTTTGCACAGTCTCCATGTGGATATAGAACCTGGCGACCGCGAGTCCGATTGCGGTGGTATTATGGAGCCGATAGCGGTATGGGTACGTAAAAATGGTGAATGGGCAATTATCCACCGTTGCCGTAGATGTGGACAACTTTCATCTAACCGAATAGCAGCCGATGACAATCCTATGAAACTAATGTCAATCGCCATGAAACCCGTAGCACTTCCACCATTCCCGCTTGAAAAAATTGAAGAAATGACAGATTTAATGGCTGGAGATGGAAAGTTAAAGTAAATATAAAACTATACAGAGCAAGACGCAGAGCCAATAACACGCAAATTAAAATGCGGTTATCGGCTCTTTTTCTTGGGAAAGAAATGGCAACCGCTAGGGCGGTATTGCCGTGTCAGATTTTATCTTTGCTATATAAGCTAAATTCAAAAAGGAGGCGATTTTTATGTGGAATCTTATAGCACACTTTCTGACCTTTACTTGCGGTATGTCTGCCGGCGTTGTACTGATGTGTATTTTGCAGGCTGGAAAGCGAGCGGACGAAGAATTTGAACAAATGCAAAGGAGGAATCGTGTAAATGAGCATGGATGCAATGAAGGAACAATTTGAACATGTGGAGCTGTTTGGAAAACCGGCTCTGTTTACAAATTCGCGGATGGATGTGAGTACAGTGCCGCTGGGCTTTTACTGCTATAACCTGCGGGGTTCGGACAATGATCCCGGCAGGCCGGTAACATTGGAGTTGTATGTAGGTGTCAACCATGCGGGTACTGTCCTGACTCCTGAACCGGTCAAGATTCCAAAGAGCGGTTATAAGCGTCTGCGGGATGGATTTAATTTCCTGGGCGACGAAATCAGCTTGAAAGAATTCTGTGCGGAATACAAACTTCAATACTGTCCCCGCTTTGAGATACGTCCTGCTTCCAATGATGAGGCAGGCATTTTTTATGCACAGACGCCAGATCAAGATAAACAGATGGGCGTCATCGGTCATGTCCGCATTGACTTTGGAGCAGGCGGTAAGGAATTTTGGCATACCTGGCACCCGCGCGGGGAAGAAAGTCTGAACAGCGCCGCTTTTAAAAAAGAATTAGGCCAAGTGGTCGATCAGCTTAGAGACAGTGTTTTGAAGGACTTAAATTCCATGAGCCGCTTCTGCTACAGCCACGGCGGGGCAATCGAAGGCGGCTGGCGGCAGAATTATGGATATGTAGTGGAGACAGAGAATTACCGCTACTGTCTGCGCTGCTCCCCCGGACAAGGCGATTACCATGCCTATCTTACCTGCTTTGACCGAAACATCCAGCGGGCAAATCTGGTAAAGGAAACCACCGCAGCCCTTGGCGGGTGTGCTGACAGCCAGAAAAAAGGCGTGGTGGAGCAGCTTTCCAGCCACCGACAGCAGATACAGGAAAAAGACACGATGAAACCCAAAACAAAGCAAATAGGCCGAAATAAACCGGAGCTATAAGAAATGGAGGTTACAGGAATGAAATTAGTAATTGCGGAAAAGCCCTCTGTCGCCATGTCGCTGGCGGCGGTTCTGGGTGCGAATGAGAAAAAAGACGGCTACCTGGAGGGCGGCGGCTATCTGGTGAGCTGGTGCGTGGGGCACCTTCTGGAGCTGGCGCAGCCGGAGGCTTATGGGGAACAGTATGCCAAATGGCGTTATGGTGATCTGCCGATCCTGCCGGAAGAATGGAAATACGAGGTGCCAAAGGATAAGAAAAAGCAGCTTGACCTTCTTTGTCGGCTGATGAAAGACAAACGGGTGGAATCGGTGGTATGCGCTACCGATGCCGGGCGTGAGGGTGAACTGATCTTCCGTCTGGTCTATGAACACGCCGGATGTAAGAAACCGATGGAACGCCTCTGGATTTCCAGTATGGAGGATGCGGCGATCCGTGACGGGTTTGAACACCTGCGCCCTGGCAGCGACTACGATAAGCTCTATGACGCGGCGGTCTGCCGGGCTGGAGCCGACTGGCTGATCGGTATTAACGCCACCCGGCTTTTCTCTGTCCTGTATGGCGTCACGCTGAATGTGGGGCGCGTCATGTCACCCACGCTGGCCCTTCTGGTACAGCGGGAGGCGGATATTCAGGCATTTACGAGCAAGCCTTTCTATGTGCCGGAGATCACCTGCGGCGGCTTTACTGCCTCTGGGGAAAAGCTGTCGGGGAAAAATGAAGCTGAAAAAATCCGCAGGAATTGTGACGGGCAGACTGCTTCGGTGCTGTCCGTGGAAAAGCAGGTCAAGACGGTGCAGCCGCCCCGCCTGTATGACCTGACGACTTTGCAGCGGGAATGTAACCGTATCTATGGCTATACGGCTCAGCAGACCCTTGACTATGTGCAGTCCCTCTATGAGAAAAAGCTGGCGACCTATCCCCGGACGGACAGCCAGTATTTGACCGAGAATATGCAGGCAACCGCCGCTTCCCTGGTTCTCTGGCTGCGGGATCATATGCCATTTGGAAAAGGCTGTGCCGAGGAACCGGATATTGACCGCGTAACGGATGGCAGCAAAGTCACCGACCACCATGCGATCATTCCCACGGTGGAGATTGCCCGGACGGATTTATCGGAGCTGCCTTCCGGGGAGCGGGATGTACTGACGCTGATCGCTGCAAGGCTGCTCTCTGCCACGGCACAGGCGCACCGGTTCGAGGCGGTGACGGCGGTTCTGGACTGCTGGGGCCATTCCTTCACGGCAAAAGGAAAGACAGAATTACAGGCCGGATGGAAGGAAGTGGAACGCCTCTACCGCATGGGATTGAAACAATCCAGCCCGGAGGATGACGGGAACAAGGATGCCTCCCTCCCCGTGCTGCAGGAGGGGCAGGTTTTTGAAACGGTCTCTGCCAGCGTCCGGGATGGTAAAACCTCCCCGCCGAAGCACTATACGGAGGATTCCCTTTTGGCAGCTATGGAGACAGCCGGTGCCGGGGACATGCCGGAGGACGCCGAGCGCAAGGGATTAGGCACCCCGGCCACCCGTGCGGCTACACTGGAAAAACTGGTCTCTGCCGGATTTGTGCAGCGGAAGAAAAAGCAGCTTATTCCAACGGAAAAAGGTACGAACCTGATCCTGGTCCTGCCGGACAATATCAAATCGCCTACGCTCACCGCAGAATGGGAATCCATGCTAAAGCAGGTGGAACGCGGCGAGCTGGCTGCAGAATCCTTTATGGGGCAGATTGCGGATATGAGCCGGACGCTGGTAAAAGAACATACCGTCCCGGAGGAACGCTTTGCCGGCCTGTTCCCGGATGCAAAAAGAAACGGGCGTGAGGCTGTCGGCACCTGCCCCCGCTGCGGCGGAACCGTATATGAGGGCAAAAAAGGCTTCTTTTGTGATAACCGGGACTGTGCCTTTGCGCTGTGGAAAGACAATAAATTCTTTTCCGGAAAGAAAAAATCCATAACAAAATCCGTGGCGGCGGCTCTTCTGAAAGAGGGCCGCGTTTCCATGTCCGGGCTTTACAGCGAAAAAACAGGAAAGACCTATGACGCGGTGGTGCTGCTGGATGATACAGGCGGAAAATATGTGAATTTCAAGCTGGAATTTCCGGCTAAGAAAGGCAGGAGGAAATGAACGGGCAGCCCTCACGGGAATTAACAAGACAGGAACGGGCAGCGATCCGAAGGCTGGTAACAGACCTGTGCGCCAACCATGACAATCAGGATAGGCTCTGCCTCCCCTTAGACTGCCCCTGTTATATGCTGCAAAAATGGTGGACCGGCTCTTTCTGCCGGTACTTTCAGGAGGCGGTGCTGCCGGTGGACCCGGCGCTGGAATCTGCCATTACCGGCGAGGACACTTCCCTGAAACAGAAAACATGCCCGGTCTGTGGGAAAACCTATCTGCCTACTACCAGCCAGGCGTATTGTTCGGATTCCTGCCGCGCCTTTGCCAGACGGAAATCCGAGCGGGAACGCAAGCGCCGGATCAGGCAAAATCAAGGGTAATATGTCCGCAACTTGGCCAAAATGAGGCTTGATTTTCAAGGCTTTCGGAACCCGGTTTGAGGGGCGGCTGTATAAGAATACTCTGACGCCCCGAAGCGGGTCTAAGTTGCGGACAAATCAATGGACGGGAGGGATGCAGATAGAAAAGACAGCGATTACAAAAGAGCTTATGCGGATTGATACCATGAGGCAGATAATCGATATACAGCAGATTGATAATCGGCGCTTTATGTATAACCCGAAAACCGGCATATTGGTCTTAGGTTATCAGTATGCAGCCACAAGTACAATGGTTTCCAGCCATGCCAACGAACTGGCCGATGCCGGGATCACAAAAGGCTATGACGATTTTGTCCGGGGCTGGATCGGTACTGGCGGGGGCTATCCCAAAGGGGTGATCCATTTTGCTCCCTGTGTGGACGGGAGAAATATCAAGCTGTTTGACCGGGCTTTTGACACACTGAAAATGTTTCAGGGAAACGGCGCTCTGGCGGGTACGGTGGTTCGCGGCTTCGGGGAACGCTGGGAGCAGCCATTATCCGATATTTTTACGGATATGTGGAAACCGGAGCAGAAACCCTCTGTCCGCAGGCAGCTAAAGAAACAGCCGGAGGCAAAAGCCACCCGGCAGAAAACGAATCATCAACAGGAACGATAGGAGGCGATTTTTTGAATATCAATACGATCACAACCGATGACCTGCGGCACATGGAGGGCAAAGACGGCCTGATCCTGCAGGGCTGCGGTGGGGATTTGAAGGAATGGGTGGACGGGATCAATGAGATGTTCACCGAGGCGGGGATTTTGAAGGACGGCAGCAGATTTGAGGATGTTTCCACTTTCCAGTATGGGGAGCTCACCTGTCTGCTCTATCCTTTCGAGGATGTGAAGCTGGACATTGGGAAACTTGCCATGTGGCGTTTGCAGACCCATGAGAATTTCGGGGGCACCTGGCTGTCCGATTTTGTGCCGAACCGTTTGGGCGGTTTTATCGGGGAACCTTCGCCGGAGCCGGAAAAACCGGATTGTGCGCTGATCGGCCAGGACGGCAATATCTTCAATCTGGTAGGCATTGCTGCCCGTACCCTGCGGGAGCATGACCTGAAGGATCAGGCAAAGGAAATGAAGGACCGGGTGTTTGCTTGTGGCAGTTACGGGGAGGCGCTTTGTATTATTGGCGAGTATGTCAATATCACGGATTCCGAAGCGGAGCCGGAGCACAGACCTTCCCTCCGGCAGCAGATAAAAGACGCAAAGCACACGGAGATGCCCCAAAAGCAGAAACCATCAAAACAGCAGGAACGATAAGGAGGATCAGAATGGGAAAAGAAACAACCTACGGTGTATGGGCGGTGCGCAGCGGCGCTTCCATCTTCGGCCACGCCGAGGCGTGGTGCAAGGAGGACGGAAAGCCTTTGGAATTTGACACCCGCGAGGCTGCGGAGGCTTACGCCAGGGAAATGAACAGCAAAACTACCGCCAATGTCCATTATTACGCACAGGAGAAAGAACCGGAGCCGGGCGCCGTCAGAAAGACTTCCGCACAGGCGCAGCCGGATTTGGATGCCCGCGCCCATGAGGAAGTGACGCCGAGAAATGACGCGGCAGAAAAGCGGAACGAAATTCCCGGCAGGCAGGCCATGCCGGAGGCGGACCCATTGGTGGAAATTCGTTCTACGGTCCATAGCAACTATGCGGGCATGGTCGCCATGCTGGGCGCGGACAACCGGGTGTACCTGGGGCGTGAGGAACGCTGCCACTGTCAGGATATGCAGGTATCCTATTATGACAACCAGGACGGCTCCCTGTGCTTTGTCTGCGACCAGCCGGATATGTACTATTTCCTCTATGGGGAGGGCTGGGCGCATACCCAGGCGGAAATGCTGGAGCGCGGCCTTACCCTGCGCCAGTATGAAGAATTTGCAAGTCTTCGAGACGGCGTGCTATCACAGTTTACGCCCCACAGGGAAATCCTGTTTGCCGGGCAGCCCTTCCAGCCGCCGGAGAGCTATCTGCGTAATGCGGAGCTTTACGAGGAAGGCCAGACCGGAAATTACAATATGCTGGATGGCAGGCTCAATAATGAGCCGCCTGTGCGCCCTGACCTGACAGACGGGCAGACTTATGAGGAAATCCAGGATCTTGCCCCGGAGACGTTGCCGGAGGGAAAAACCTCTCTCATGGAAAAGCTGAAAGCAGACCGCCCGGAACATGAGGCCAGGCAGGTTGCGCCTCCTGCGCCGGAAAGGGAACGCTGATGGGCGCGATAAGATTCGAGGGCGTGGATATACTGGACAGCCTGGAGCAGATCATGGAGCTACACACGCAGCATTATAAAGATGATTTTGACCTGGATAAAGAGCTGATTCCAAAGCTGGCCGTATCGGGAGAACCGGAGGACCGGCGCCTTCTCTGGCTATCGCGGCCCTGCGGCACCTATACCCTGCGAGAATGGGAGGTCTATCTGGAAGGCAGCCAAGCAAATAAAGTGTGGAAGTTTTACCATGAACAGACAAAAGACCCGGTCCTTGCCTATGCCCTCTCTATCAAAGATGTGCAGGATGGAAAAGTGATCGGCAATATTTATCCGCTGGATTATGGGGCGCATGTGGAGCGGGTAAAGCTGCTGACCTGCCCTATTGGAAAAGTAGCCGTTTTGTTTGAGGACG
>CALIZJ010000115.1 GCA_938028845.1 uncultured Blautia sp. | reverse complement strand
AAACCTGTTCGTTCTTCTACATCTTTTATAGTCATGTTATACATCCCCTTTCAATCAGCTCTATTTTATCTTAATATAAGCTATAAACAAGGTTTACAGTCAAGCATTTGTCAAAAATCTTTTCTCTTTTAGTTAAAAATTAATAAAGAGCGGTGTACTACACCAATTTTTACACTACTTCCGCATAAATTGATAAATTAAGACACTCCCAGATAAAAACATAAATGCCGCAGAATCCTTGAAAACAAGTTTCTGCGGCACTTGATAACACAAGACCATAACCAATCACACCTCACAAAAGGTGAGTGCTGATTTATTTATAAATAAAGTGTGAAGCTTCAGACTGCTGCTGCCTTTCCAGATTGGAATTTATCATCCCTCCAGCTTCCACCCAGCCATAAGCTTCCCTAACTGCTTCGCGATCAGTCCAACCAGGAGCGCCGCAGCCAGCGTCCCTTCTCTGACCCCCTGCAGATGCCCGATAAATAAAATTGACAGGATGCAGGCGATGAGCACGAGAGTGACATCGAATCCCACTTTCATATATCCAAATTTAACTTTCGGCAATACCCTGCAGATTGCAAGCACGACTCCTTCTCCTGCCAGTACAACCACATTGGCCTTAACCTCCAAGCTGACTCCTGCTGCCACAAGCAAAATGCCAAGGATACATATACCCCATCGCTCCAGATAATTATCACACTGGATTCCCCGGACCGCCCAGACACCGAAATCCGTCAGGTATCCAAAAAAGAAGGCAACCGGAAGCTGCATGAGCTGGATCAACTGATAATTTTTTCTCAGTATTAAAATCTGAATCGTAATAAATACACAATGCATAATGATCGTTGCCGTCCCCACGGTAAGAGGAGTAAAACGGCTGACCACGTAAGGAACACTGGATATGGGTGAAGTTCCAAGATCCGCTTTTATGGAAAACGCCACCCCAAAAGCCATAATAGCCAGTCCCACCAAAAGGACCAAATATCTTTTTATCATAGAAACTGTTGAGTTATTCTTATTCAATATAATCATTCCTTTCCTGCTGCCATACATTTATGGTTGATCCGGTACAGCTTGCACCTTACACCGCGGGACTTTCACCCACCGGATTCCAAGCCCTTAGCCGGGTACACCTTATAACAGAAAAAAGGAAGTCCCCATGTGCTGCGCACCAGGACTCCCTTTTTTCTGTTGTTTATTTCTCATATTTTATTTTTTCTTAAAATGATAAACAAGCAAAAGAATTGCTGCCAGACAGGCAAGGATCCCTATCCATACAAGAGGATCCGTAACCCAGGAGGCTGCTGAAACATTTTCCCCCGCAGTCTCCTGTCCTGCCTCAGAAGAGGTTCCCGCCCCTTCCGTAGGCGTATTTTCCGGTTTATCCGTTGCAGTAGGCTCCGCTGTTACTGTAGGCTCTGGCGTAGGCGTCTCTGTAGGTTCCGGACTGGGCGTCACCGTAGGTGTCGCTGTGGGACTAGGCGTCGGTGTTGCTGTAGGCCTGGGCGTCGGTGTAGCCGTAGGTCTTGGGGTCGGTGTCGCTGTAGGCCTTGGGGTTGGTGTGGCAGTGGGTCTTGGAGTAGGTGTAGGTACTGCTCTTTCCATAGATACCATATCTGATGCATTTTCCCTTTCCTGCCATTTCTTAGTGTCATCCAGGTTTACCCACCCCTCTGTATCTTCAGAAGTAGTCAATCCCCATTTTGTTTTATCTTCAGCTTCCACTTCCTGTGTAATATGAAGCTTCTGTCCATTTTCAATTTCTTGTGAGTCTTCTATCTCACCGAATTTCGTTCCCGGTCCCCGGTATAGCTTAACAGAACCATCCCGAGAATCCACCTCCACATCGTAATCCACCTCCTGGCTTCCTTCCAGAAGGATTTCCGATTCCACCGCTTCGGCTACATCTACTGGCTTACAGTCATCTAATGAAACATAGCCATACATTCCATGATATTTCACATACCCCCAGGTACGCTCTCCATCCTGCTTCTCCCCTTCTATATGCAGGGCGGTACCATTAGGGATCGGATCATTGTTCAATTTCGCAGCGTCAAAGCTGGCGTGTGAGTAAATGTCAATGCCGCCTTCCGGTGATTCTACCACCATATAGTAATCCGTATAATAGTCCGGTCTGTCCCCCGGCCCATCCGCCCACACCGTCAAAGGAATAAGCAGACACGAGAGTAAAGCCAAACAAACTCTCCATAACCTTTTCATAGAATTCCCCTTCAATCTTTCCTTTCATCAGACAGCTTTTTACTGTCCTCCCTATAATATTTACTGATCACCCAGGATTTCCTGTGCATTTCCATTTTAACACACCAAACAGCAAATGATAATACCCTTTTTATACAAAATTATCGACAAAATCCGTTAAATTGGATGCATGTTATCCCCCGCACTTTTCCCATAGCTGCTGCCGAATATGCTCCAATAACCAATACGCCTTTGTAAAGCAGCGTCTGTTGCTGTATTGCCAAAAGCAGTCAAACATTCTTCCGCAAAACCGTTTTTATAGTATTGGATAAAAATAGTCCCCTGGAAAATCCAGGGGACTTGTCTTTTTTCTGCTGCTTACGCAGGCTCTTTTACTACAGCGCCAATTATTTGTAAAGAGGTCCGTAGTTCTTGCATGCTCTGAAGTCTGCGCCTTCTTTGTCCATTCCAAATGCATTCCATGCTGCCGGACGGAAGATTTTTTCTTCCGGAACGTTATGCATGCATACAGGAATACGAAGCATGGAGCACATTGTAATCAAATCTGCACCGATATGTCCATAGGAGATCGCGCCATGGTTTGCGCCCCAGTTGTTCATAACATCGTATGCTGTCTTGAATGCGCCTTCCTTGCCGTCGCATCTTGGTGCAAACCAAGTACATGGCCATGTATAGTCGGTACGTTTCCAAAGCTTGTCGGAAACTTCTTCCGGAAGTGCTACTGTCCAGCCTTCTGCGATCTGGAGAACCGGTCCTAAGCCTTTTACAAGGTTCAGACGGATCATAGTAGCTGGCATCTGAGATTTTGTCTCAAATCTGGATGAGAATCCGCCGCCGCGGAAATATCCGTTGTCTGCTGCGTTCCAGGTAGTAGCGCCCATGATAGCTTTCTGATCTGCTTCTGTAACATTCCACCATTCTTTCATAACAGCGTTGCCGTTTTCATCCTTAGCTTCTCCGTTTGCATCCAGGCAGCATGCACCGGAGTTGATCAGATGGATAAATCCGCCGTTTTCTTTTGCAACGCCTTCTACATCATATCCGGTAGCCTTCTTAACAGCTTCCGGGCTCCAGTATGTACGAACATCTGCGAACATCTGTGCACGGTTGGTAAGAAGTTTCATGAACATCATGCCCAGACCGTTGAGAACATCGTTCTCTGTAGCAAGGATGTACGGCTCTCTTGCGCCGTTCCAGTCGAAGGATGTATTCAGGACTGCTTCTGCAAAGTCTCCGTTTGGATAGAAGTCTGTCCACTGTCTCTGTCCCTGGAAACCTGCTGCCAGTGCGTTGTGTCCGATTGCTTCTTCAGAGAATTTCGGATCCAGCTTGTCGCAGCCGTTCATTAATTCCTGAATGATAACAGCCATCTTTACAACGAACTCGAACTGCTCTTCTTTCTGCTGTTCTGTCATCTGTAATTCAGGCGGGTTTTTGTCAAAGCCGATCTGGCAGGTTTCTTTTGCCCATGCGAGAGCTTTTTCGAATTCTGCATGATCATAGATGCCTTCTGTCATACGGCGGATGATCTCTACCTCGTCGATAGACTCAACACGCATACCCAGATAAGACTCGATGAAATCCGGATCGATGATGGATCCGCCGATACCCATAGTAACGGAACCGATCTGTAAGTAGGATTTTCCTCTCATGGTAGCTGCTGCAACTGCTGCGCGGCCGAATCTTAAGAGTTTTTCTTTTACGTCTTCCGGAATGGAAGTGTCGTCTGCTTCGCAAACGTCATGTCCATAAATACCGAAAGCCGGAAGTCCCTTCTGTGCGTGGGTAGCAAGAACGGATGCAAGGTATACAGCGCCAGGTCTTTCTGTACCATTGAATCCCCATACAGCCTTGATGGTCTGCGGATCCATATCCATGGTCTCAGCGCCGTAGCACCAGCATGGTGTCACAGTAAGTGTAATGTCTACTCCTGCTTTTCTGAATTTATCTGCACAGGCTGCTGCTTCGCCCACACGTCCGATCGTGGTATCTGCAATAACAACCTTTACTGGCTCGCCATTGGAATACTTCAGATTTTCTTCGAATAATTTTGCTGCAGACTTTGCCATGTTCATGGTCTGCTCTTCCAGAGAACCTCTTACGTCTAAAGCGCCTCTTCTTCCATCAATGGTAGGTCTGATTCCAATTACCGGGTAATCACCGACTAATCTGCTTTTTGCCATAATTTAAATACCTCCATACTTTATATTTTGGTTCTGCCAGCCTGTCCTTTTTCAATAGGAAAATCTGGCTGCCGCTGTACGTACATGGAATTTTTCCGTTTAAGCAGTCTCTCAACTTCTAAAATCCATGTCCGCCGTTTATAGGTTTATTATACGATTGAAAAGAGAAAAATACTTGTGTTATAATAGCAAATAATAGGACAATATTCACTTTTTCCATTTTCCAGCGCACTTTTCTCCGCAGAGTGCTCTTCCCGGATAGCTTTCCCGGAAAGACAAAAGAAATAGTTAGAATTTATTTTAATAGGAGGATTTATTTTTGCACGATTTAGGTCAAAACGAGAACCACCCCAGAGGAACCTATGATTTTCCCTTTGAATTTCACCATATTGATAAAAATCATCCCCGCTATGTAATGTCTTATCACTGGCATGTAGAATATGAAATCATTCGCATTCTCACCGGAACGCTTACCGTCACTTTAGACGAAAAAAGTTTCACAGCAGTCCCGGGAGATATTATTTTTATACATAGCGGCATCCTCCACTCAGGAATTCCTTCTGCATGTGTATATCAATGCATTGTTTTCGACATCAATGCCTTTTTAAAACAAAGCTCTCTTTGCTCCGGCTACATGCAGAAAATCATCCATCAGGAAATTATGATCTATCACCACTTTACAGAAAAATATCCGGAGATTCAGAATACAGTAAACAGCATCTTCGACTCCTTCTGGCACAGAGAGCCAGGATATGAACTGACAGTGATTGGACAATTTTACCACTTTTTTGGTATCATTTTTGGTAATCATTACTATTTAAACAGTGTTGCCAAAACCAGACGGGATTATAAGCGCATCCTTCAGCTGAAACAGGTACTGGAATTTATTGAACATAATTATGCCTCCCCTCTTACCCTGCAGCAGCTTTCCGCTTCCGTTTCCATGTCCCCTAAATATTTCTGCCGTTTCTTTGCAGAAATGACTCATCAGACTCCTATGGATTATCTGAATCACCAGAGAATCGAGCAGGCATGCTATCAGCTTACCACTACAGATGATTCTATTACGGAAATTGCTTATCGGAACGGATTTAATGATCTGAGCTATTTTATCCGGACCTTTAAAAAATATAAAGGGATAACCCCCGGACAATATAAGAAAATTTAGAAAGCTTCCTGTATACTTTAAATCAAGGAGTTGACCAAAGAAAATACCTCAAGTAAATTTAGATTATTACTGACCTGGCGAGTTGGTAAAATCTAAAAACACAAGAGGTATCTGAAATGAATAGTAAAACAAAACGAACAAATAATCAAGTCAATTCTGTGATGAATGTACAGGAACAGAGGGAGATGGTAGAAAAAGCAAACCGAATACTCAGTGAGATGAAATCCTTCACCTGGAGAGATCTTGAGACTCAGGGGAAATTCAGCAAAAATGATAAGCTCTCTTTCATTGACGATGATATGCTGATCCTTGGATGTGACATTGGCAGTGAGACACATTATGTCAGAGCAATTGATACAAGGGGCAGGGAGCTGAGCAGGAAGGCCCTTGCATTTGATAACAATGCGGAGGGATTTCAGAAAGCCCATGACTGGGCAGTGCAGCTGGCAGCTTCAAACGATAAGAAGCAGATTGTCTTAGGACTTGAGCCGACCGGTCATTACTGGTTCTGCCTTGCGGCATGGATGGTATCAAATGGGATCAGTGTCGTGCAGGTGAACCCTTATGCGGTAAAACAGACGAAGGAGCTGGAGGATAACAGCCAGCAGAAAGATGACAGGAAGGATCCGAAGCTGATTGCAAACCTTGTGAAGGATGGAAACTATGGCATGCCGTATCTGCCGGAAAAAGTATACGCGGAACTGCGGAGACTTTCCATGTTCCGGGAACAGTTGACAGAGGACCGGAACCGGAGCATGAACCGGCTGCACAGGGAGATGAAGATCTATTTTCCGGAATATAAGGACGCATTCGGAAAAATAGATGGGGCTTTCTGTATGGCAGTCCTGAAGGAAGCGCCGTTTCCGGAGGACATCCTGAAACTGGGAGGAGAAGGGATCCGAGAGATCTGGCACCAGGCAAAGCTGAGAGGACGCGGCTACAGCAGGGCGTCTGAGATCGTAAAGTATGCAGAAACGAGCATAGGGCTGAAAGATGGTACAGCAGCCGGAAGGGAAGCCGTACGGTGGTTCGCAGAGAAGATCATGGAACTGGATGAAGAGCTTGCAGAAATAGAAAACAGACTGAATGAGAAATGCAGGGAGATCCCCCATGCGGAAAATGTGTTGGAGATACCGGGGATCGGCGTGAAGATCCTTTCCGGGATCCTTGCGGAAATGGGAGATATTTCCCGGTTTGACGATGCAAAAGAGCTGCAGAAACTGAGCGGACTGGGGCTGGTGTCATGCAGTTCCGGAAAGCATAAAGGAGAGACCAGGATCAGCCATAGAGGACGCAAAAGGCTGAGGTACTGGCTGTTTCAGGCAGCCCGGTCAGCGGTGGGACATGGAGAAGAATATAGATGGATCCATGCCCACTATACAACGCGGGCGGGAAATGCGCTCCAGAAGATGCAGTCACTGATGGTGATCGCATGTAAGCTGCTTCGTGTGATCTATACGATGCTGAAGACAGGGAAACCGTACGATCCTGAGAAACTGTTGAAGGATATCCGGTATCCAGAGAATGTACAGACAGCAGCAGCGTAATCGAACAGATCAGAAAAGAAGAATTCCAGAATCCTGCTGAGTTGCAGAAACGTCTGGAACTGAGCAGGGTTCTGGAAAGGAACCCGAAGGAGACGGGGAAAAGGAATCCCTGTCATCAGAAGACCGACGAAGGGGAGGTACAGCGTAGCGTCCACTGAATGAGTGCTGTACGGAACCGATTAGGTCAGTAAATAATCAAAACACAAACAAGAGCTGTAGCCGGCAGGAGTATCCTCCATAGGGCATAGACCCT
>CALIZJ010000114.1 GCA_938028845.1 uncultured Blautia sp. | reverse complement strand
CCTCCCACTGCACGCTTAAACGCATTTTTACTCAGGCCGAACTCTCTTTTGATCACTTCAGGGGAGGCCTTGTCATCAAAGGGAAGAATACCTGCAAATTCCTCCAGAACATCCATCACCATATCCCCGTCTTCTTTCATCTGCTGGTATGCTTTCTTTTTATCGCTGACATTCATTTTTCCATCTTCTTTTACCTCTGTAACACGAAGATCCAAAATGGTGCCCGGACGATATTTCCCTGCGGCCTCTCTTGCAGGGATTAACGCGGAATATTTGTCATCCACAGCAATAAACACGCCGAATCTCTCACTGATTTCATATACGCGTCCCTTCACCTGATCTCCCGCCACATAGGGAGTTCTTGTGGAAAGATAAGGATATACTTTCATAGTGGCACACAAACGGCTGCTTTTATCTACATATAAAGCTACCAGGCACTCCTGTCCTTCGTGAACCCGGGCAGTCTGCTCATGGTAAGGAAGAAGCAGGTCTTTTTCCAGACCCCAGTCTAAAAAAGCGCCGATCTTCGTCACCTGAATCACTTTTAAAACCCCGGTTTCTCCCACAGAAAGCCTGGGTTCCCTGGTGGTAGCGATCATTCGGTCCTTAGAATCCTTGTAAACAAAAACCTCCAGAGAATCTCCCGCCCTTATTCCTTCCGGCACCTGCTTTGCAGGAAGCAGAACTCTCTCTTTTGCCTCCGCATCCTCTTTTTCCGCCAGATATATACCAAAATCAACAGTCTTGACAACCGTCAGCACCTGTTTTCTTCCCAACATTAACATACGATATCCTCCCGATTTCTATTCATCCTCACGCTGGATGCTTTCATCTATATTTTTCTATTTTTCCAGATATAGCTTTGAGGTCAGTATAACACAGATAGAAGGGAATTAGGAAACAATTTCTAAAGAAAAACTTTTGCCCACCTCTTTTCACCGGAATTGAAAACAAAAAAGCGTCCGTCAACATTGCCGTTAACGGACGCATCTTCTTTATTATTTTAAGCCTTATGCAGACTTAAAACATATATTTCCGAAAGAACTCTTCCATCTTATCAAAGGGGATCACATCCAAACGGTCATACAGATCTGTATGGACAGCACCCGGAATGATCATCAGTTCCTTATTACTCTTAAACGGATTTTCTTTTACCATATTCTCATAGGCATCTCTGCTGAAGTAACAGGAATGTGCTTTTTCTCCATGTATAAGCAGAACAGCGCTTCGAATTTCATTGCTGTACTGCAAAATAGGCTGGTTCATAAAGGACATACATCCTGTAACATTCCAGCCTCCGTTGGAATTCAGGGAACGGGCATGATAGCCCCGTTTCGTTTTATAATAATCATGGTAATCCTTTACAAAAAACGGCGCATCTTCCGGCAGCGGGTCTGCCACGCCGCCCCCTAGAGCATATGTTCCGTTTTGGTAATCCTTTATTCTCTGCTCATTTAAGGCTTTTCGTTTTTCATATCTAAGGTCTGAAGAATCCTCTGCGTCGAAATATCCTTTTGCATTCACCCGGGTCATATCGTACATAGTAGAAGCGACTGTCGCCTTGATCCTGGTATCAAGAGCCGCGGTATTTAACGCCATGCCGCCCCATCCGCAGATACCGATAATTCCGATTTTTTCCGGATCAACTTCATCCTGAACATAAAGGAAATCCACTGCCGCCTGGAAATCTTCTGTGTTAATGTCAGGAGAAGCCATATAGCGAGGCTGTCCGCCACTTTCCCCTGTAAAAGAAGGATCAAAAGCAAGGGTAAGGAACCCTCTCTTAGCCATCTCCTGCGCATAAAGGCCGCTTGCCTGCTCCTTTACTGCTCCAAAAGGCCCGCATACGGCAATGGCAGGCAGTTTTCCGTCTGCACTTTTCGGTTGGTAAAGATCTGCAGCAAGGGTAATTCCATACCGGTTATGAAAAGTTACCTTTCGATGATTTACTTTCTCGCTTTTGGGAAAGGTTTTATCCCATTCCTGTGTTAAAATCAATTTTTCCTCCATGTTAAAGCCCTCCATTCACTTTTTATCTTCTTTCTGCATGGTGTAAACCATATGATCAAGACAATCTATCTTATATTGATCCTGATGTAAATTATCCAGAAGAACAGCCCTATGCCGGGAAAGAAGCTGGTATTGCTCCTTTCTCTCCTGTTTCTGATCCAATTTTAAAAACTGTTCGATCAGTTTTTCCCCACACCCGGCATCTGACAGATTCCTCCGTATTTGAAAAATACGATTCTCTGTAATTGCAGCCATCCGCTTTTCCCCCTTATAGATACCATTGTAAGCTTATATCTGTATAATAGCCAATACTTTGTCTGCATCTCATGATATGCTTTACATGTATATAAAGCAATGCTACAATTATTTTACATTAACCCATGTGCAAAGTGCAGATAAGGAAGGGGGATACCCATGGAAATTCGCGTACTGCGTTATTTTCTCGCTACTGCCAGAGAAGGAAGTATAACCGGAGCCGCTAACCACCTTCATTTAACACAGCCAACCCTGTCCCGCCAGATCCGGGATCTGGAGGAGGAACTGGGAAAGCAGCTTCTGATCCGGAAAAGCCATCGGATAGAGCTCACTCCGGAAGGGGTACTTTTCCGAAAGCGCGCAGAAGAGATCATAGCCATGGTAGATAAAACAGAAGCAGAATTTACTGCCATGGAAAACACCATATCCGGAGACATTTATATCGGAGGGGGAGAAACAAAAGCAATCAGTCAGATTGCAGAAATTATAAAGGATCTGCATAGAAGTTATCCTGATATTCACTATCACCTTTACAGCGGAAACGCCCAGGATGTAACCGAGCGTCTTGATAAAGGCCTTTTAGATTTCGGGCTTCTAATACAGCCCGCAGATATATCAAAATACGATTATCTTAATCTCCCTGCAAAAGATATCTGGGGCGTCCTTATGAGAAAGGACAGTCCTCTGGCGCAGAAAACATTTATTGAAAAATCTGACCTTTTAAATGTGCCGCTCATCTGTTCAAGGCAAGCCATATTGCCCCAGCAAACTGGAAATGAATTTGCAGACTGGTTCGGAGACGATTTTGAAAAGCTGAATATTATAACCACATTTAATCTTGTGTACAATGCCGCCATTATGGTAGAGGCAGGAATCGGCTATGCCGTAACAATTGACAAGCTGGCGAATACTACTGAAGACAGCAGCCTTCGCTTCCGTCCCCTAAGCCCTAAACTGGAATCCGGTCTGAATATTATCTGGAAAAAATATCAGGTTTTTTCTCCTGCTGCAGAACTGTTTTTACAAAGACTCAAAGAAAAATTTTCAGATTAAAGAACTATTCTACCAGCCGCCTGTGAATAAGGAGGCTGGTTTTTCTAGGAAAGGGAATCCTTTTTTTATTTCTTATCCTGAACTTCTATCAAGGATTTCACATCCACACCAAAGACCTGTGCAAAGATGCACAATTCATAGTCTGCTACGAACCTGGTGCCGCTTTCAATCCTGCTTATGCTGTCCCGTTCCATCATGACACCGTTTACCTGCAGCTTCGCAGCCAGGTCGCTTTGTGACATTCTGTTTTTTACTCGCATTTCGCGGATTTTTTCTCCGCAAACATTTCTTCTTCCTTCGTAAGAATAAATTTTCATATGTCCCCCAAATTTTCCAATATGTGGTAATTATCAACATTATTCTTGACATTAGCATAAATTCGGGGCAAAATTGTGCTAAAAATCAGCATGTGGCATTTTTCAATTTTTTTTACATGACCCTGCATATAATACGAGTAAAAAAATATAGAAATTTGCAAACGTACCTTAAATATTGCCTTTTACTGACATGCCGGAAATAACAAAAACTGGACGAACCGACACCCTGGCCTATTTCTCCCCTAACGCTGCCGTTAGGTTAAATATGCCAGTTTATCAGTCCGCCCAGTTTAATAGTGTTCTGTCACATCTATGCTCTCTGACTATTTATTATTTATTTCCTTGTCCATAGTATGCATTCGCACCATGTTTCCTGTAATAGTGTTTATCCTGCAGCTCCTGCGGCGCTGGTTTTACATCTGGATTGATAAGCTCACAGCGTGTAGCCATCTTAGCCACTTCTTCCAGAACTACCGCATTATGAACAGCTTCATGGGCATCTTTTCCCCAGGTAAAGGGACCGTGATTTTTGCACAGAACTGCTGGAACCGCCTCATAATCCTTGTCTTTAAAATAATCTGCAATCAGCACACCTGTATTTTTTTCATAGGCTTCGTCGATTTCTTCCTTGGTAAGATTCCGAACACAGGGAACCTCCCCATAAATATAATCTGCATGGGTTGTACCATAGCAAGGAATAGCTCTTCCTGCCTGTGCCCAGCTTGTCGCCCACGGAGAATGTGTGTGAACAATACCTCCGATATTAGGAAATGCATTGTACAATTCTACATGGGTAGCTGTGTCAGAAGAAGGATTGTATTTTCCTTCCACCTTATTTCCCTTCAGATCCACTACCACCATATCTTCCGGAGTCAGTTTCTCATATTCCACTCCGCTTGGCTTGATGACGAACAGCCCCTGCTCACGGTCTATCCCGCTTACGTTACCCCAGGTAAAAGTAACAAGACCATACTTTGGCAGATCCATATTCGCCTTATAAACTTCCTCTTTTAATTTCTCAAGCATAATTCCTCTCTTCTCCCTTCCTGTCTGTTTCCGTTCCTTATGCGCCATGCCTCGCATGTGCACGCTCTTTCTTTCCTTTCCAGCCGCCGTCCGGCCGGAAAGGAAACACGCTTATTGCTTTCCTCATTATACAACTTGTCCGCACAAATTGCCAGCTTGTCTGCCCTTTCCAGGGATTTCGCACATGTCCCGCTACTGCAAATGCGCTGCCAGAAAATCCACATTCTGCCGCTCTATTTCTGAGAGCAGATTTTCATCAAAGCTGTCTGGCTCTATTGTTCCCTGATACCAGCTTTTTCCGTTAAAGTATTCCTGAATCTCCGGAGTGGAAAATTTTCTTCCATGGCGGGCATATATTTCATTAATAGCCATCTGGATATCATTAGAGGACAAACCTGCAATCCGCTCCTCTGACAGCAGTTCTCCGCTGCTTTCCGCAAGAATATAATCTCCCGGCTGAGCGCCGCTTTGATCCTGAGTATTGTTTTCTGCTGCCTGAGCGGAAACTCCTATTGCTTCCTTGACCCCGTCTATTTTTCTCTGGATCGCCCCGTCTGCATCGTCATATAACGTATAGGTATAAGAACTGTCCATCCACTGGCCTTCCTGCACCTCCCATTCCTCATAGGAAACCTGCTGTCCATCAATAGTGCAGTTCGCCGCATCTCCAGGCTCATCCAGACGGCTGCTTCTTACCATAGAAATCCCGTCCGTTCCATATGTATAATAGTCCCGATAGCAGAAAGAATCACCGCTTCCGCCAACCTGATAAAGTTTTCCCTGAAAACGGGTAAAGATCACATTCTGGACACCCCCGTTAACAGAAAACAAACTTGTATTGCCTACTTTAAATGCTTCCTGTCCGTTCAGACTCCAGATCTCAGCGGAATAATTTTTAATGGAATAATCCTCCTTAGGCTCAGACCATCCATAGACCATAAAAAGTTCATCCGTTCCATCCTGATTAAAATCCAGAAGATCCAGATAGCAAAGTCCTGTCATGCCAAGAGATACATCGCCAGGAACATTTGTCTGCATTGGACCATATTTAGCCTCACATTCTTCCACCACTTTTCCGTAAGCCCGATAGTCCTCTCTTTTTTGTTCCTCCGGTGTCTCAAATGGAATTTTTTCCTGCTGCATCAACCCTATGTTATCCTGCGTGATCATCCAGACATGTATATTTTTCACTTGCTGATACTGCGCTTCTATCGCCTCATAGTCTGCCTGGGAAATTGCGTTTGCCTCATTCCCTTCAAAGTCATGAAAATATTTAATGGTTCCGTCTGGATTTTCTCCGTGAATAGAAATACTTTCTACGGTTTCCAGTGCCGTTCCATTCTCCGGCAGTCTGTGATACTGGATCATAGAATCAAAGGCACTTCCAGAACTTTGGTCTTTAATGATCCCATCCTGGCAGATCACACAGGATCCCGCACGGTACCCTATGCCTTCCATAAGACGTACTGCGTTTCCTCCCTGAAAGGTATAGACATCATAAATCCCGCAGTTTTCCAACATTTCCGTATCTCCCAGACCGATAAACAATTCTGGAGTGCTGTCTCCATTAAGATCATGGAGCAGGAAAAGAGCATGCTGCTGTCCATTCTGTGTACTTGATGCCGCAGCCCCTAAAAATTCTGCATTAATTCCAGACACGTCTCCAGCGACTCCGCCGGTTGTCCTTTGCTCCTGAAAAACATTTTCGTAGTTCTGCATGATCTGGGCGTATGCCTGACCATATCCCTGCAGGTTTTCTTCCCCATATACAGGAACCGCAAGCATAGTCAAGACACATACACACACTAAGCCTGTTGTTGCCTTTTTCTTTTTCATTTTCTCCTCCATCCCTTCTCAATTAAAAATCATAAAATAATAAAACACATATTAGTATACTATATCACCTGATAGCCTTGCAAAATATTTCCTATTTCCGCTGTACCGCCCTTTATTACACCCGTCAGCCACAGAACTCTAAAAATTCCTCTATGGTCTCCGGTGGATTTGCCCGCTGGTTCTGCCGGGCGATCTCATCGTAATATTCTAACTCATGGATAATAACAGGAATCTCTTTGCCAAACTGTTCCTGTATAAATCCCGAGCTGTGCAGCTCCTGCACCACTTCTACCAGCACATCCACAAAGGCCTCTGTAATTTCATAAAGTTCCTCTTCCTCATAGTCTTCTTCCAAAGAATCACAGGGAAAACCATTTTCCTCCAGCCATTCCTGGACGATTTCCCGGGACTTACCGGTTCCAAACTCCAGCTCACAGTTTTGCAGCCAAAATGCATAATTCCATTTGATCTCCAGAGCTTCCTCCTCGTCTTCCAGATCCTCACCATAGCTCATATAGTGAGAAAGTGTATTATAACCTAAGGTTACGGTAGGCTGGCAGGGATCATCATCCTCGTCATAGACAAAGAGAGAAACTGCATAGATATCCTCTTTATTCTCCCAGGATGCAATACTGCGTTTGATCTCCTCTAACAAAATTTCTTTCATTTCTACTCCTCCTTATTCAAAATCCAACAGCCTTTATATTTGCTGTTTAAATTCTATGATCGTATATGGCTTCTCTTCTTTATCATTCAACAACACAACAATCCTGTCCTCTCCATAGGAAATCTTTGGATAAATCATATCATTCAGCAATGCCTGCCCCTTATACTCAGCCCGCATCTGCCGTATCACAAATTCCTCTGGCAAAAAATCTTCCGCCATGCGTACATATTGACAATTGTTCACATGGTGATTGGTATCCAAATGATGTTTCTGCACAGGAAATGCCTCCTTTTCTTCCCAGTGATCCGGAAGGCTGATTTTCCTGGGTTCATACACCATATCCAGTTTCGGGGAAAGCTCATAGCCTGCAACGTCTTCCTCCGTCAGCTTCGCAGGGTGTCCGGTAGTCAGATCAAGATTCGTCCAATACGAATTTGCATATGCCAGACGTTCTCCTTCTTTTGTATCCATGAAAAAATTACGGGAACCTGAAAATCCTTTAAAATCATAGGGAGCTGTTCCCGCAATGATCTCCTCTCCCATACGAGGATATCTGTTTACCACTACCTGCCATGCAGATAATACCCAGGTACGCTTTCTGGCCTTTACCGGTCCCATTCCCTGCCCTACAGATTCTGAATGAAACGTACAGCAATCCTGAAAATAATTTAATATCCCCGGAAGGCTTAAATATCCTTTTTCTCCGATTTCACTATAACGTACACGTCCTTCAAGCTTATAATACATGATCTTACCTCTCTTCCAGCACAATATTTCGCAGTTACTATCGGCAGCGCCGGATCTGCTGCCGTCCTTTGTCTGACCAGGCACAGCCCATCTTTTTACAACGCCTTTTCCTAAATATTCTTACATATGCCGTTGCATGATACATCTGTTATTTAATAACCAACGTTTATTATCTCAAAAAAATTTCTGAATTTTTTGGTTGTGAGTTAAAATACATTATACTACAATTGCTTTGATTTTACAGCCTGCTGAATCAAATTACTAAAAAATATCGTCAGGATAGCAGTTGTGCAAATGGCAAAATAGCCTGTCTTCTACCGGGTATTTTATTAAGAGCAAAATGTTAATCTGTACATTCATTGTTATAAGGAAAAATAAAATGATAGTTCTATAAGATTTGACAGCAATAGACAATTGCTTGAAAGGAAAAAAGCCGTACATTATAATAAAAATATTCCAAATCAAACAGTTTTTGGCACTACCATATTATCCCACCATCAATACCTTATTAGGCAGTCCCAGAAAACTCTTCTGTCAATGCTGTGGCATGCCATTAGAGGATGACAGGAATATCAGCCGTGAAACGGATAAAAGCTTTAATGAAGACTATTGCAAATGGTGCTATACAGACGGAAATTTCGTATATAAAAATATGGATGAATTGTTAGCTTTTCTTATAGACCATATGTCAAATGAAAATTTTACTTCGGAACAGGCAAGAGCATATTTTTCCCAACAACTTCCCAAACTTAAACATTGGAACTCTTCTAACCCCTCCTCCCATGAGTAATCCCAGTAAGCCGTTCCCCTCGTTTTTCCGAATATATAACCAAAAAACATCTCCATAAAAATCCTTTCCGAGAAATACTCCCAGGATTTATGGAGATGTCTTTTTTATATCTGCATGTTAAACTTCTTACTATTCCAACATACCCTTATTTTTTACAACCTATGAGATATCTGAAGCTTTACTGAAATTTTATCACTGCCTTAATAACCTCATCCTTATGATTCAGGCTGTAATCAATCGCTTCCACGCAATCCTTAAAATCAAACTGATGAGACACGATATCTTTTACCGGGATCAATCCGGATGAAACGGCTGCGATTGCCTTTGGCCATAAATTCCTGTAACGGTATACAGAATAAATGGTTCCTTCCATAGCGTTTAATGTAGCAATATCCAGTTCCAGGATCGGTTCCGGAGATACGCCTACCAGAGTAACCTTTCCGGCACGTTTGATCAGCTTACAGGTCTGCAAGGTGGTAACTCTGTTCCCTGCACACTCGTATACCTGGTCGGCTCCGCCTCCCGGAAGAGTTTTCGCAAATTCTTCGATGCTTTCTCTTGTACTGTTAAACACTCTTGTTGCGCCTACTTCCAAAGCCTTTTCCAGACGTTTATCCATAACGTCCGCCACATAGATCTCGCTCACACCTCTTGCCTTAAGGCTCATGATCGTACACAAGCCGATACATCCGCTTCCCAGAACGATAGCAGTCTCACCGATCTTGGCATTGGAAAGCTCTGTGGCATGCATACCTACAGCCAGAGGCTCGATCATTGCGCCTTCCAGGGTAGTCATATTTTCCGGCAGTTTATAGCACATATTTGCACTGTGTACACAGTATTCTGCATTTACGCCGTCTCTTTCTCCCGGAATGGCAAGCATCTTAATGTTTTTACAAAGGTTATAATGTCCTTTTCTGCAGTCCTCACACTCTCCGCAGGGAACCGCCGGCTCGATGGAAATCTTATCCCCGATTGCAAAACCTTCTACCCCTTCGCCAATCCCAGTAACCACGCCGCCCGGCTCATGTCCCAGAGCAAGCGGGCCGTCCAGTGTCCAGTTGGCAAGCTGTCCCTCCTGATAAAAATGAAGGTCAGAACCGCACACACCTACATATTCCAGCTTAATCTGCAGTTCTCCCTTTCCCGGCTGGGGAATGTCACGCTCCACCCATTCCAGTTTCTGTTTTCCTGTGAGCACACAGACTTTCATTTTACCTTCCATTGCTGTTCTCCTCTTTTCTTTTTATTATGTAAAACCTTTTCTGCTGCATCTTTCCAGATTTAATAGTTCTTTTTTAACGTTGTTTCTATAATATAATATCAGCAGAAATTCCTCATTTCAGATTTTATATCACTCTCTTTATCTAAGATTTTATCCATTTTATTTAGTAATGTCAATATTTTATTTAGATATTTTATTAAATTTATTTAGTTGATTTCTTCCCTTGTTTTCTATTTTTCACAGTATATCCGAAACATTTCCTGCCTCTTTTATAACATCCCGACATTGATTTTTTCGCAGATTTTTATTTTCAAAAAAGCTATTGCTAAATTTACTAAATTTCTGTACTATAGAAACAGAAAAAGGAGGAAGCCGCCATGCCTATACGCGCAAAAGATATCGCCAAGATGCTGAACGTGTCAACCGCAACCTTATCCATTGTCCTTAATAACAAACCCGGAGTCAGCGACAAAACCCGCTCTATGGTCATTAATAAAATAAAAGAGCTTCACTGCGATTATCTGTTAAAAAATATAAAAGATATCCCTTCCGAAAAAGCCACCATAGGATTTGTTGTTTATAAGCGCTTTGGAGACATTATCGATGAGGCTCCTTTTTTTAACTATTCTCTGGAAAGCATCACGGCTGCCTTAAAATCCGAAAATTATGATTTAAAATTCATTTACATAAATAAAACAGCTTCCGAAGAAGAAAAGCGTCAGCAGATCCTGGATTCCGGCTGCGTTGGTCTTATCATATACGCAGTGGAAATGTACGAAGACGATCTGGATGTATTTACCAGCACGCACCTCCCCTTTGTTCTTCTTGACAACTCCTTTCAGACCAGGGACGTAGACTGCGTTGCCATTAACAATATCCAAGGAACCTGTAAGGCAATACAGCATTTTTATGACATGGGCCACACAGAGATTGGCTATATCAAATGCAGTATTTCCATAACCAGCTTTAAGGAACGTTATCGGGAATACCAGCACCAGTTAGAACTTCTTCACCTGCCCTTTCATCCGGAGCATGTGATCGAAGTCGGGTATTCTGAAAAATCCGTAAATAAAGCTATTGAAAACTATTTGAAATCTCATAAACCGCCTACCGCTTTTTTTGCAGACAATGATCTTTTAGGCTGCTATGCCATGCAGGCTTTTAAACATCACGGATTTTCTGTTCCCGAAAATATATCTATCATTGGTTTTGATGACCGTCCTATTTGCAAGCTTGTGGAACCGCCTCTGACTACAGTGTCCGTCCCATTGAATCTGTTCGGACCGGCCGCTGTAAACCTACTGCTTACCAAGCTTAAAATGCCCCGGACGCAGTCTATAAAGCTAGATGTAGGAACCAGCCTTATTGAACGAAAAAGCGTTCTGCGGATTTCGTAACATGTCCTGCTTTCTATGAGTCAAATCTCCCCAGGACAGCACGATAAAGGGAGAACTCAAGAAATAAAAGGTACGCTCTTTGTACACAGAAGCACTCTCAATAGATATATATACCGTTTTTATCCAGAGTTTTTGCTGTAAGGAACTGTATAAAAAACACGAAAAGGAGATTATTTTCCCATGACCCCAAAATTAGTTACCATAGACCTGGACGGAACCCTTTTACGAAACGACTGCACCATTTCCCCTCTCACAAGGGACGCCATACTGGCCTGTATGGAAAATACCGGCACCATGTTTGTACCCTGTACCGGGAGGAGCTACCAAAACAGCCTTTTTGTACTGAAAGATTTTCCCACCTTCCCCTATTACATCAATGCCAATGGAACAACATTGACGGAAGGTCCTTCTAAAAAGCTCCTTCACGCAAGCGCTCTTCCCTGGGAAATCGGCTGTCAAGTGTATTCCATTGCCAAAGAATACCAGACCTTTATCGAAATCTATCACGGTCTCACCGCCTATGACAGTGCTGTGGGGCGAGAAAATTTAAGACGAAGCGACTGCGATGAAGACTATATCGAGCAGCTTCTTTATACGAATACGCACCTGGAAGACTTGGACGATTTTGTCCTGAAAGAAAAACGTCCCATCAGTAAATTTCACATTGTCTGCGTAGATTCCGCAGAAAAAGCAGAATTAAAGAAACGGCTCTCCGGCCTTCCCGGCGTTTTCCCTATCTCCACTACTGCATTTAATATAGAAATCTGCTGCAATGGCTGGAGCAAACGGGAAGGGCTGAAAAAATTATGCGAAATCCTTCATCTGTCTTCAGATGAGATTGCTGCCATTGGTGACAGCGAAAATGATTACGAGATGATCCAGTGGGTCGGCTGCGGAATTGCTATGGGAAACGCAGACAAGAAAGTAAAAGACGCCGCCCGATATGTAACGGGGACGAATGAAGAAGACGGGATTGTGCAGGCGCTTAAGTATTTAGATCTGCTCAAATGAGCTTCTTTCAAAATAAAGGGTACCAATCTTTCCTCTGCTATAAGAGAAAGACTGGTACCCTTCGTTGACGAAACCCTTATTCTTTATATTGGTACAGCATATACAAAATGGCTGTCTCATATCTGCAGAATATTTTTCTAATATACAAACAAATATACGCAACAGATATTAAGCAGATGCTGTATCCTCTGCTTAATATTTCAAATCCGCATTCTTCACATCCGTAATAAACATATGCCCCGGCGCATGTGTAATCACGAAAGGAAGTTTACTCTGGATCACCGCATTCTGCGGCGTCACTCCACATGCCCAGAAAACGGGAATCTCACCTGGGCGGATGGTCACTGCGTCTCCATAGTCCGGCGCATTGATATCCTTGATTCCAATCTCCTGTGGATTTCCAATATGTACCGGCGCTCCATGCACCCTCGACATCGCAGCCGTAATCTGCACCGCCTTAGGAATCAGCCCAGACGGGATCGGCCGCATGCTCACTACCATGTTTCCATGGAACACACCTGCCGGCTGGCAGGGAATAGAGGTGTCGTACATAGGAACATTTCGTCCTTCCTCAATCTGCCGTACAGGAACATTGTTTTCCAAAAGATCCGCTTCAAAAGAAAAACTGCAGCCAATTAAAAAGCTTACGAAATCATCCCGCCAGAAAGAAGAAACATCCGTGTACTCTCCTGTCATTTTTCCATGCTCATAAATACGGTAACGGGGAAAATCCTTTGCAATATCCGAATCCTCTCCCATCTGCACAAAATTCCTGCTACCTGCATCACTCACCTCTAAAATCGGACAAGGCTTAGGATTTCTCTGCGCATACAGCAGAAAGTCGTATGCATATTCCTTTGGCAGTATCACAAGATTTCCCTGGGCATACCCGTCCGCCATTCCACAGGTAGGCTCATCAATCTCTCCCGCCCGGATCAGTCTCCGAATCTCTACTGGCGCCATTGTGCGCAGCTCTTCCTTTGAATATTTTGTATTTCCCATGTTTCTTCTCCTTTTTCCTGTATGAATTATTTTAAAGCCGCTCCATCATGAAAAGCATTTCCTACTTTTTCGCCCAGCTTTATATACGCATTATTAAAAGAATCAAAGGTGATCGGCGCAGCTTTTTCCACATCCACCTTTCCCTCTTCATTTAAAACTCTCTCGTCCACACTTACATTAACGATCTCTCCTACCAGACGGCAAGTCTCACTGTTATAGCTTACAAGTTTGCACTCCACTGCAATAGGCAGTTCCTCGATTAAAGGCGCATCCACAAACTCTGACTTAACCGCATGGAATCCGGCTTTCTCAAATTTATCCGGCTCCTTCTTTCCAGACACAATGCCAAGGTAATCGCAGGCAGCCATATGATCCACATCTGCCATGCTGACAGTAAAAGCCTTTCTTTCTAATATATTTTCCGTAGTCTTATGGTCAGCGCTGATACACATGGAAATTTCCTTATCATCGCTGATTCCCCCCCATGCCGCATTCATGGCATTCGCCTTTCCATCCGGTCCATAGGTAGCAATGATAAATACCGGCTGGGGATAAAGATAAGGTTTTGCTCCAAAATTTTTTCTCATGTTATAAACCCTCCTGCTATTCTATTAATTTTTATTTGCAATCACGAAACTAATATGTCTTGCGCAAAATATATTTTCTTTTAAGCTATTTTCCTATTATCAGGTTTCCTACTATTTTCTTATTTTTATCAAGGTAAAAAACTTTTAAAATCTTTCCCTTTCCGATATCTTCAGGTATTTCTATTTACCATGAGTTTAAACACCCATATATTAATTATACGCTACTCTTCCCCTATAATACAACTACTATTTGTCTTATATCGAAACTATTTTCAGGCTATTTAATATTTTCACAAATTCTGACAAACTTTAATATATCCCCATACACTTTCCGCCTAATTGCTCCGAAAAACCGACTCACAAACACGCTATTCAAAAAAATATATATACATGATTCTTCGTTTATAAACCTTCACTCCGGCATTTCCTTTCCAGGGCGCAGATATATATTATTGGTAAATAAGCTTTACATACTACCTTATTGATGGTATAGGTTGAAAAACCAACATTAATTATCTACGCCCTCCTTTCCATACAGACTTGTATAGGAAATGAAAACATGCTATGCTTTCGATAGATTCGCGACAACAACGATTCTAACCTGTGCTTATAGAAAGGACTGACACTGCTGCAATCCCCAAACACCGTAACGTAAGTCTAAGACTTAACGACTGCATTTGGGGACAATCTATGAAATCTGCAGTGACCTTTTGCAGATATCTGCACAGCATTTTTGTTTTACTTAAGTTTAGATAATATGAAGTAAATTGTAAAAAATGTGGGCGGAAAAGAGATACGCACTGGAAATCCCTAATACGGCTAAAATAGCAGACTATGTCCATTGAAATTGAGATATTAATTTATCCTATTCTCCTGCCAATGGACCAAAAGCAAAAATATTTGAGGATAAAAAATAGGCGACGGAAGTTTACTGTGGATGCTCTTTAAAGTATCGGAGATAAAAACTCTATCTGAATTGCCCTGTAAAAAACAGAGACAGGAGGTGTATACATGATCGATATGCAAAACAAGGACCATTGTCCTGAATTAGAAGAAATAGGAGAATATATCAAAAATCCAGTATTTATGCAGTTTTGTTCTGCTATCAAAACCCAATATAAATGTACAGAAAAAATAGAATTTAGTTCCTGTAGTTGGGAGCCTGGTTGGAATGTAAAATTTAAAAAATCAGGAAAAAATTTGTGTACCCTTTATCCCAGAGAAGGATTTTTTACAGTATTGGTTGTAATTGGCACGAAAGAAAGAGCCTCTGTTGAAGCAATCCTGCCGGAATGTACGCCGGAATTACAAACCATTTATACGCAGACCAGGGCCGGAAACGGTCAAAAGTGGCTTATGATCGATTTAGAGGATGAGGGAGAATTATATAACGATATACTTCGGCTGATTGAAATCCGCAAAGGCTAGAGTTCCGCCTTCTTCTCCCCCATACATCTGTTTCTCCACAATTTATTTTTCCAGAGAATACTCTTTCAGCAGTTTCATTTGAAATGCCGGGTCCTTTGCAGAGCGTAGAAGCTCCTCCTGGCGATTATCCTGCATTAGTTTCTGAATCAATAAATTTACAGAATTTCTTCCGGCTTCCAGCCCCGCCTGTCTTCCAGCTTCTTTTCCCTCTAAGATCATATCATCTATCGCTTTGCACATATCATATTTTCCTCCTTCCTTTCCAAACAAAGAAAAGCACAGGCTTTTAAGAACATTTTGTACTTATATTATAAAAAAAGTCTTCTCCAAAGGCAATGCTTTTCTGTGTTCCTATTCAGTTAAAATAAATCTCTGGGAATATTTCGGCCGAACGGCCTAGATTAATTTTTATTTATCATACAAGCTCTGTTTGGAAAAATCAATTAAAAATTTCTAAAAAATGCAATAAATATAACCTGATAAAAAATATATGCCAAGGTACAACTTACGCCAGCATTAGTAAGGCAAATATCATTAAGGAATATTCTATTCTAAAACACCACGCGGCTTTCCGCTGCCCCAAAAAGCAACAGAAAGCCGCATCCATTTACCATTATTTACCTTTCTAACCTCAATCCTCTTCCCGATACTCCTCCTCTGTCACTGTCAGCCCGTCTTTTTTGTTCCACACGATCCGCACCTGCTTATCCCGAACCGGCAGCGTACATTTAAGAGATTCAAAGTCCTCCAAATGCGGTTTAACCTCATACGTTCCTGTTACCGGATCTGTAATCCTAAGCCCAACGAAATACTTGGCAAGAAGATAAATCGGGCTGGCAGACCATGCATGGCACAGGCTTTTTCCAAATTTATCCCCATACATATCGTACTGTTCCTCTTCGGACACATTCGGATCATACTCCTCCCAGAAAGTGACCGCGCCTCTCTCCAACATTCCGCCCCAGTATTCCTTTACTTTCTGCAACACTTCTGTGAGATGCCCCATTTTACACAAAGCATCCATTTCATAGAACTTAAAATAAGGGGTTGTGATCTGGGGCACATTATCGTTTAACAAAACAGTTTTCACAATCCGCTCTTTCTTTGATTCCTCCGCAAGATCATAGATAATGGCAAAAATATTCGCATGTCTGGTCACGCACCGGCGCCCGGATACAAAAGAATCTATGTAAGCGCCCTTTTCTTCATCCCAATAAAATTCGTTGATTTTCCCAAGAAGTTCCCGGTATTTCTCTTCGTATTTCCGGCCGTCCGCACCGATTGCCCTGCTCACTGCTGCCATAACATCCCAGCATTTTGCAAACAGCATCTGCTCTGCACACAGCGCGCCCGTCTTATCCATATCCGCCCAGTCAATATACACCCAGTCCCCGTCCCGTCCGGTGAAAAATCCATGCTCATCCACCTGTCCGGCACAAAATTCCATCAACGAGCACATTTTGGGATAAATCTGCTCAAGGAACTCCTGGTCCCCATATGCCTGGTAATGTTCGCCTACACCCAGTATCCAGAAAAGAGAATAGTCAATAATCGTATTGATGTGCGTTGTCATCGGATCGTTTCCCCGCAGGGCGAGCAAAGTTCTCCTATTAATATCCGGATCAGCCATAAGATGCTGATTGGTTAGAATATTCTGATAGGCATCTCCGCTCCAGATCCATTTATCCCTCTTAATTCCATCGATAAAGAAAATGCCGCTGCACAAAGAAAAAGTATGCTCCGCGACTTTCCAAATACGGTTTAAAAGCTCGTCATCTCCCTGAAATTCCGCCCTTACCGGAATATCTACATACTGATGGATTGCCCTTAAACGGATTTCCTCTTTCCGGCAGTGGGGAATATAGGCGAAACGAACCGCACAGCGAGGGCATCTGCCGTCTTTTTCATCCGGTTCCCAACTATAATAACAATGTTCCAGATCCAGCGCCTCTTCCCGCGATTCACCGCAATATACCCGCAAAGGACGATACCCCTCACAGTAAGTAATTTCCAAAACCGCAGTCAGTTCTGTCTCCAGTTCGTAGAGCACTCCGCCGTCTACTTCTTCTGTCTTTACAGGTTCATAAACCTTTTCGCTGTAATCCCAGCAGGAAGGATCCTGGTTCTCCTGGGTAAAATACTTACTCCACCCCGCACTCTGCGCCGGATTAGAATAATCTTCCACGGACCATCCCTTATCCGAATAAATCAGCTCCCCTTTTACATACACACTGGGAAACGCTTCTATTTTTGCCAAATGAATACTGATCCGCACCGTTCCCGGTCCGCAGAATATTTTTGTCCCCAAAGGATATTTTTTCTCTCTGTCAAGGCTTAACTCCTGGACAAGAACGTACCCTATAGCCGATGAAAAGGTACAAAAACTCGTCTCTTGTGAAAGCTCATATGTACGGCGGAAAACAATCCTATTCCGAAAACCTTCACTTTTCCAAAAGGCAGGCCAGCCAAATCCTCTTTCCACACGGCTGAAATTCTGCTTCATCCCATGATATAATTCAAAATCTCCCGGATACCACATCCATACCGGTCCATATTTACGTTTTTCCACTGTCGCTTCATCCTCCTTTAGGATTTAATAGTCTGTCACACTTATCATATAATGGTTCCTCCTGCTTCGCAATGCAAATTTATCTTAAATTTTGCTTTACGTCAAAATATATACTTCTTCTTACACATCGTATTCCTTTCCGTAAAGTCTTTACGAGCTATGCTTTATTTTGCTAAAATACAAACAGGAACAGATCCGTATACCAATTAACAAGGATGTGATTTTATGCTATTTGAAATAAAAAAATATAATTATGCCAATCGCACAGGAAATTTAAAAGCAGAAGCCGTCGGGGTAGTAAAAGGCAAAAAATATTTCCCCATATTTCCGGGAAATCTGATTTTTAAACCACTCACAAAGTCAAAACCATTCTCCACGCCTCTGTTCGCATATGCAGAAGTATTCTGGTCGAGGGTGATCAACGAATATTTTTTGCCGGCTCCACAGTATCAGCTTGCCTTCTGCGAGGGGTATGAGGCAGAAACAGGAAAATACTATGACTACGGAACCATCGTTCCTATGATTTATGGGGAAAATGAGCATTTAATAAATCTGTTGGAATTTTTCCGGGCACATCCCGATAAAAAAATAGATATTGATAATTACCTGAATTATTGCCAGATGTTTTACGATTACACCGCTGTATTTGAAACAGATTTCTTCCAGGAACATACCGCAATCGCAGAACAATTAGCCATGCAGGTTCTGGTTTCCATCCTGAAAGGCGACCAGAATTATCATTATGAAAATGTAGCTTTTCTTTGTGATAATTCCGGAAAAATATTGGGAATGGCGCCAATGATCGATCATGAATTCTCTACTTACTTTATGTTCCCTGACTCGGCAGGCAGACATTACTACTGGTTCGGACAATTACAGCGCTCCATTGCCGGCGATCCAGTATCCCCCGAAGAATTCCGCAGTCTTTCAGATCCTGAAGAACGTAAGCTTATGGAAAAAAGCGCGACCTGCCTTCACAATAATCTGCTTTACATTAAAAAACATTTTCCAACAGCAGTCCAAGAATTTATCCAAAAATTAAACGTCCTGGAAAGGGAAATCCGTACGAATCCGGACACCTTCCTTCTTCAGAAAAATCCCGGCTATCCGGACACTGCTAATTCAAATGCTTTTTACATTGGAAAAGCCCGCTACAAAGACCACGACGAAAAAAGTGCGCAGCTATACGAATCCAAATACGCCGATTCCGCCAAGCCTATTGATTTCGATGAAGCGAATATTCGGATACAGTGGGAATTAAAGCAGATCATACGGCAGCTTCAGGAAATTTTAGGCGGGGATCCTTAAAATCCATAAATCCCCCCATTTCCAAAAACTCGCCGTTTCTACGAAAAAAAGAGCACTTCTTCCGAAGTGCTCTCAAAGCAGGGCTACAAGGATTCGAACCTTGAAATGACGGAGTCAGAGTCCGTTGCCT
>CALIZJ010000113.1 GCA_938028845.1 uncultured Blautia sp. | reverse complement strand
TTTTACGAAAGAGGTGAAGTCAGAATGTTAAAACATAAATGGAAAAAACAGATACCGGCTGCAGTGCTCCTTGGCTGTACGTTGTTTGTGCTGTCTCAAAATTCTTATGTACAAGGCCAGACAAATGAAATGGCAGAAATTCAAGAGAAAAAGGATTCATATTGTTCAGACTCATCTAAAATAGCAATACACACCTATGACGGAGAGACCTACACGGCAAAGGGAAGAATCGATGTTATACAGTCTGCCGTGGAAGGATACGAATATGTTTTAGAAATGCAGGGTTCTCTAAAAAAGCAGGCGGCTGGCACAGACTCTGACTCTTCTCCTGCTGTTCCTGAATCCGGAGAAAAAATCGTTCTGACTATATATACACAGGACGGAGTTTACGGTTTTTACGGAGATGGAGACTTAAGAAAAGATAAAGACAACAGCATCCGGGAAATAGAAATGTACGGATATTTAGTAGGGTATTATGACGGCAGCACCTACACTTCCTCATAATCCTGTACTTTCAGAATCAAAAGATTTTTAAGGGAGATAATGATTGTGAGCAAAAAAATGAGATTAAAAATGCTGGTTGACCTTGCCATGACGGTTCTGCTTCTCTGCCAGATGGCGTACATGCTCATCGGAGAGGCTGCTCACGAGTGGATGGGTACGGGAATGTTCCTTTTGTTCCTTGTCCATCACGGGTTGAATTTTCACTGGCACAAAAACTTAGCAAAAGGAAAATATACGCCTCTTCGTATTTTGCAGACAGTAATAAACGTCCTGATCTTTTTTTCCATGCTTGGTCTTATGGTCAGCGGCATCATTATGTCACGGACAGTATTTGCCTTTCTGCCGATAAACGGAGGAATGAGTTTTGCAAGACTTCTGCATATGACCGCCGCCTACTGGGGCTATATCCTTATGAGCGTGCATCTGGGACTTCACTGGGGCATGGTCATGGGAATATTCCGTAAGGCTTTTGGCCTGAAATCTCCTTCTGCTCTGCGGGCATGGGTACTGCGCCTAGTTTCTCTGGTTATCTGTGTTTTAGGAATCTGCACTTTTGCTGCACATAATATCAGCGATTATCTTTTTCTCAGGACACAGTTTGTATTTTTCGACATGGCAAAACCTTTATGGCAGTTTTTCTTAGAATACCTTTGTATGCTGGGCTTATGGGTGTGTCTTGGCTACTATGCAGGGCAGCTTCTCCAAAAAGTTTCCTCCCATAAGAAAACACATTTTTTTACAGCCCCAAAAGGCAGGTAGCTTTTTGCAAAAGATACTATAAAAAACAATTATCTGTCTGCACCGCATTCTGCCAGGGAACGCCTGCCATGTAAAAATAGGTATAAAACTGCCCAGGAATGGGGCCGGATAATTCCGGTGTCCCACTCCTGGGCTTCTTACTTAGAAGTAATCATATCCTCCATGCACATCTACAATACTTCCATTCATATATCCATTGGTCAGAATACAGTACGCCACATCCGCTACATCCTTCACCTCTCCAAACCGGTGCAGCGCGATCTTTTTATTGATCCTGTCATAGCTCTCTTTGCTTCTGCTCTCGTGCCACGTGGTCTGGATAAATCCCGGCGCAATAGCATTCACCGTAATTCCTTTTGGTTCAAATTCCTTTACTAATGATTTCGTCAGAAAATGCACTGCCGCCTTTGTCACGCCATACACCAGGGAAGAGGAATAGGCCTGTACTCCTGCATAAGATCCCATAAATAAAAGCTTGCCGCCTTCTCTCATCACAGGACGCAGCTCCTTTACCATAAATACCGGAATAGACAGATTAGTGTTTACGATTTTTGTCCATTCCTCAAAGGTATAGTCCTCATACTTGGCATAAGTACTGATCCCTGCATTGCACACCAGCCAGTCCACATGCCCTGCATTATCCTTTATCACCTGTACAAAGCCCATCATATCGTCATAGGAAGACATATCCGCTTTTACAAGTGCTACCCTTTCCTGCCATTTCTCCGGCATTCCTTCTACAAACGCTCTGGCACGTTCCTCATTGTGCGCATAATTTACAAATACCAGATCTCCGTCCTGAGAATTTTCCAGGATCTTTTCCACAATTCCCCTTCCAATTCCGGATGTCCCGCCAGTCACCACTGATACTCTTTTTCTGTCCATAATAATTTCCTCCATTTTCAAAAGCGAAGGGAACAAACTTTTCCTTTTAAGCTTGTCCCCCTTTGTATTCCTAAAGTGCAAGCAGTCTCTCGTATACCTCTTTGGGGGCATATGGCTGCTGGTTGTGGATAGGCTCACCCAGACAGGTCTTGGGATAAGCAAAAGTTCCATGTTCCATTGTCACTTCCAAAAGTTTCGGTCCTTCTCCTGCAAGGAATTCCGGCGCCTTTTCAGCCACCTCATCGCACCATACACGTTCTCCCTGAATTCCATAGCCTTCTGCCACTTTCTTAAAGTCACAGGAAGAAAAGCCGCATCCGTCTGTCGTTCCTGCGAACAGACAGTCAAAGTAGTCTCTCTGTAAATGGCGGATCATACCTAAAGCGCCATTGTTCATAACGATCATCTTAACAGGAATGTTTTCTCTTTTTACCCACTGAAGTTCCTGAATATTCATCTGGAAAGCACCGTCCCCGCAGATGCAGGCAACTGGTTTTCCCGTAGCGTAATGGGCGCCGATAGCTGCCGGGAGGGCATAGCCCATAGCCCCATGGCCGCCGGAAAATAAAAGGCTCTGTCCTTTATGGTTTTTAAAGGACTGATAACTCCACACCATATGCTGTCCCACATCCACAGCCACCGCTGAGGTGTCTGCCAGGGATTCACTAAGCTTTTCTATCATTTTATTGGGATAACGTTCCGGCGTGGCGTCGTCCACTGCCTGAAGGTTATTTTTAATTTCATTGCACACTACAACCCAATCTTTTCGTCCTTCATCCACTACAAAGACTTCTTTTTTCAGCCTGCTGATCACTGCCTCTGTTGTCACGCAGAATTTTTCTTCATTCACGCCGCCCTCATGGATGTCCCTCTGAAGATTATAAGGATCGATATCCACCCGGATAATCTTTGCCTCTTTCGCAAACTCATGGACTTTCACACCGATCTGCCTGGTGCAGAGGGAGATTCCAAAACATAAAAGCAGGTCGCTTTTTACATTGGCGATCATATTCGCATACCGGTGTCCATATGCACCGCCGATACACCCAAAATTCATAGGATGATCGTAGGGAACTACCGATTTTGCCAGAACACTTGTCACCACAGGGATCTGGTATTTCTCAGCAAAATTCAAAAGCGCACTCTGGCTTTCCCTGCTGTCCACACCATGTCCCATCATAATAAGCGGGCGCTTCGCCTGACGGAGCGCTTCTGCTATACTAAATGCCGTCTTATCTGCAAGTTCTTCGTCAATATGCTCTTCCTCAAATTCCATATCATAAATGGGATTTTCCACTTCGCTTCTCTGTATATTCATGGGAAGGTCGATAAGGACAGGTCCTTTCCTTCCGGTATTGGCGATATGGTAAGCTTTATTAAGCTCTTTTACAATATCCTCCGGCTCACGGATCTGCACGCAGTATTTTGTCACAGGCTTTGCCATGGATACGATGTCAATCTCCTGAAATCCCTGCTGGCGGAGTCCCTGTATCCCGGAATACTCATAGGTATTTAGCTGTCCGGTGAGAAATACCACCGGAAGGGAATCAAAATACGCATCCGCAACACCGGAGAGAAGATTAACTGCTCCCGGACCGCTTGTGGCATAGGCGCAGGCACAGGCATCCTTAGCCTGGGCATAACCGCATGCAGCAAAGGCAGCTCCCTGCTCGTTATAGCAGGAATGATTATGGGTACCCGGATTTCTCTCCACAGAATCTACAAAATGCGCGATCATCGTTCCCTGATAGCCAAAGAAATCATAAATCCCCTTTTTTTCCAAAAATGAAACAATATAATCTGTAAGCTTCATAACGTCCTCCTACTTAACTCCAATACTTCTCAATCTGCCCTTTTAATTCTATATCTCCCGTTTTTTCCAAAACATCCAGATAAATCTCCATGGTTTCTTCATCTGAAGCGTAAATTTCTTTCTCCTTAAGGCATCTCTGAGTCATCCTGGTATATGGTCTGAAAACAGCCTCCAAACGTACATAATCCCCGTTTTTATAGAGGTTCTTAATATAATCTTTTTTCTCTTCATAGAAAGTGTCCAGCACCCTCTGTCCTGCGCAAAGCTTCGCATAGCTCCAGCACCAGTTATAATATCTCTGGCGCCTCCGGCCAATAGAATCCTTTAAATACTGACGCCTCCGGGCTTTGATAAGCTTTTTTAAAGAACCTGTCTCCTGAAAATACTCTTCGTATCCTACCAGTGCGCTCGTCATCACCGCCCAGTCAGGCTTTAACTCCTCAGCCGGAACATTTTCATAATCATAACCATAGGTTTTCTGAAGATACCAGATTTTCCCATTCGGCACCAAAAATTTATTTCCTTCCAGCTCAAGCTGCGCCGTTCTTTTAAAAATTTCCGCCGGATAGTACAAAGTCTCTGTCTGGCTTAATCGCAGCACATATTCATCGCAGCCCTCCGCAGCCTGTCCCCCGAGAAATTTTTCGTATAATCGTCCGCCCAGACGTGCCCTTCCCCTTAAACTGAAAATCCGTATGGGCAGCTTACAAAGGGAACTTTTAAGTCCGGGTTTATTGTTATACCGGTAACAGCTCTGCTGCCATCCCACTTCCAAAGCCCTGTTCCACAAATGCTTCTTTCGAGAAGCGATCTTTCCTCTCAGTGGAAGGATATCCACGCCGATTCCCGGATATTGGAAATTACGTCCTTCATCCAGACGGTAGCACAGCGTATCCATATTTTCATAGCGGAGATAAAAGCCTGGAAAGCGTTTGTTGTTCTTCATGCTTTCCAGCGCTCTCCTTTCGGGGGGATTCTCCTCCACCGCCTTTCGAAAACGCTCCATATCTCCGATCTTCATCAGGACCACGCCGCACAGGGGATCCTGAGGAAAGGGCTGACCTGTCACTCCGCACAGGGTAAGCTGAGGAGAAAGATAATATGGTATTTTATTTTTTCTGCAAATCTTATCTATTTCCTTCAGAAGCGATAACACTTCCTGCTGTTCTCTTTTCAATGCTTTCTGCTCCGTTTCCGTTGGTTTTTCTCACTGATCCCAAAGAACTCTTTCAAAGGTTACAGAAGACTTCCAACCAGATCCTTTAATTCTTCAATACTTCCGTATTTGTTAAGCCAGGTATTCATAAATTCGGCTGCGTCTCCCTTCTTTGCATACTGAGAGAGTCTTCTTCCGCCACGATAAAGGTCGTTTAAGAAAATTCTGGACAGTTCCTTCTTTACATAGGAATGACCCGCATACTCCAGGGCTTTCCGGTAATTTTCAAATGCCTGCTCTGTCTGACCCTGTTTTCTGCGGATATCCCCTATGAGCTTATATGCCTGACCCTGCTTTGCTTTATCCCGAATCTTATATCCCCGGATTTCTTCCGCCAGCCATTCAAGCTCACCCTGGTCCTCTGTGTAAATGATCTCCGTACGGTATCTTGCAAGTTCCTCCGGGTATCCCAAACGCTTCCATGCCTGGATCATGGCTCTCCGGTATACATCCGTTTCCTTGGGACGTTCCTTTTTCTCCGGGCCGTCCTCAGAATTATCCAAAACTTCCCGGATTTCTTCCACGATCTCTTCCAGCTCGCTGATGCTGCCTGCCGTATATACTCTTGCCAGGCTTAAATATTCCCGCACCTCTTCGTCCTCCGGAAGCAGTCTCGCCCAAAGCTCCATCCAGTTCAGCGCCTCCCGGCGTTCCCGGGCAGCCAGAAGTTCCTCGCAAAAAGCAAGGGATTCTTTCTTCTGCTCCTTCATAAATTTCTCGATTTCCAGATGTACAATGCCGTTATTGGTTTTTTCCCTGGCGTCTGCGTACATCCCAAGGGCTTTAGGCTTCTCTCCTTCCATCCACAGAAGATCCGCCTGGTACTTGATAAAATACCCATCCTCCGGAAAAAGGGCGCAGGCTTCTTTCAGGAAAATTTCTGCCTTCAGCATACTTCCCTTTTCCCTCGCCTCATCCATCAAAAGACGGCACTGAAATTTTAGAAAACTTGGATTTTCAGGATATTTTTCCATCAGTCTAACACAGATTTCTTCTGCTGCATCCCGCTCTCCCATTTCATAATGGCAGGCCGCTTTTCTAAAGAGCTGCACGTCCTCCATGATCTTTTTCATTTCCGGTGTCACATGATCCAGTTTTTCCCGCACCTGGAACATACGGTATGCTTTGGAGATCCGTTCCGTATAAAAAAGTGTCATCATTGCAGCTAAAAATACTTCATCCTCCACTTCCAAAAGGGTAGGATGGTAGAAAGGATAAATGTTGGCAAAATCTTCCCTTCCTATAAAGGCCGCACTTAACTGCACCTGAAAATAATTGGTAAAAATCTCATTTAATACGTAAAAATCATGATCTTTTATAAGTTCCTGCAGACTGCGCGGACATTCCCGGATACGTGCTTTTAAATCCAGCACCGTGCTTTTTGCCTGCAGCAGATCCCGCTCATGAGTCAGACGGTGAGTCCTTTTCGCGGTGGCCATATAATAAAATTTCCGGACCGCGGCATTAAACCTTGCCTTGCGGGGTTTTACCCTGTCCATATAATCTTTCCGGAACTCTTTATAGTCAATGCCGTCCACACAAATGGCATCGTGAGACTCCCGCTCTCCGTGTGGCGGGATATAGGCCCACTCATCCCCATAATGCCATACAAGATAATCGTTTGTACGTCTGGGGATCATTACCTGCTCCCCTTCAAAATTTCCATATTTCACAGGGAAAAACATATCCTTGTCAAATAAAAAGGGACAGCCGCCCCAGCGCATGGCGTAGCGGTTGCACTCCTCTTCTTTATAAGAAAACATGATCTTTTCCAGTTTTTTTAACGTCCGGTCTTTCCCCAGGAATACATAGGACAATAGATATTTCAGATACAAAGATGCCGGAACTTCCCACCTGTTTCCAAATACGACGGAAAGATTTACCAGATCCGAATAGATCATCATATGTGTCCTGTATTTTTCGTATTCCTTATCGTCCGCCGGAATAGGGTCCAAAGTCAGTACATCTATGATCTCTCCCGCCTTATCGTCTCCGATAACCTGGTGCTTATGAATCGCGCAGCTGCTTGTATCCGCATATCTTGGAAAAGAATTCGTATAGCTTCTGTCCACATCCACACACTGGACAGCCCGGTTTGGCGGAAACTCTGTCTTAGAAAGCTCTACAAACTTATCCCAGTCGTCCCTGGGCATATAAATATCCACATCGTCGTCCCAGGGAATAAATCCTTCATTGCGCACTACGCCTATCAGCGTTCCGCCTGCCATTACATATCTTAAATCATGCTTTTTACAGATCCCATCGATCTCCCTGAAAAGCTTTAACAGATGCTTTTGTTTCTCTGTCATTGGTTATCCCCTCTGGTTAATTTTTTTCAGGATCTGTACCAGGGCCTGTGATTCCTCATAAAACAGCCTGGTACACTCTGTTCTTTTATCGCTTATCATGATCATCAGCTCCTGGAGAAGATAGCGGAAACCATTTCCCTCAAAGTTAAAGCTGTATCTTTTCAGGAATTCATTTCCATCCACCTTCGCCTCAAAATAACCGGTATTCCACCAGTCATTAGGCACGGTCACTCTCCCTTTGCTTCCGATGATCACTAACTCATTTTCGATATCCACTGTGGAGCCGATCTCAATGGTAGCCAGCGCCCCCGGGTACTTCATAGTGATCATATCATATATAAAGTTTCCCTTTTCATCCTTAACCGCATTGCTGGTCACCTCAATGCAGTTCATTCCTAAAAGCTTGATAACTGCGCAGATAGCATGAACCACCGTCTCGTTAAACGTCTTTCCCCCGTCGAAATCATCCTGGGAAATGGCGCACTTCACGCTCACCACATTGCCCACAAGATCTCCATGGGTCAGCCACACAAGCTGGTTAAAGGCTCTTAAATAAACCAGCATGATCTTTTCCACTAAAACCACATTATGTTCCACAGCTTTTGCAAACAGTGACTTTAAGGTTTCCGGTTCCAAAGTCATGGGAGAATCGCTGATCACATACTTTCCCTTTTCGATAGCCTTTTCAATATACGCCGCCCTGTTTTTCAAAGAAGCCTTAACATATACAATATCTAAGGTAGAAAGAAATTTTTCATAATCTGTCTTATAGGAATCCAGTTCATACTTTTCACAGAATTCTTTTGCCACTTCCTCGTTTTCCGAGTAAACGCTTTCCACATGAACGCCGCTTACATATTTGGATTCCACCACAATGCCGCTATCATTGGTATCTTCTGTCACTACTCCTACGTTATAAATAGTGCCCTCTCCCCTAAGCTGAGTGCTGGATATATTTTTCGTCCGTTCCAGGTACTTTACCTCACAGTAATTTTTAAGGTAATCAAACTTTCCTCTCCAGTCTGAGCCCACTACCAGGACATCAATATTATATTTGATGATATCGCTTACTTTCTGTCCCTGGTATTCTTCAATGATGATCTCATCGGCAAAGCCTGTCTTTCGGACATTCTCGATCCTCTTTAAAAGGCTGTCTCTTACGTTAAGCTTCCCACGCTCTATATCATAGCTTTCGCTGGTAACGCCTACGATCAGATAATCTCCCTGCTCCTTGGCGCGCTTGATGATATTGTAATGCCCTTGATGAAATAGGTCAAAGGTTCCATAAGTAATGACTTTCCTCATTTATCTGCACCTGTTCTTTCCGAAAAATTCCTGTTCTTTTTTCTAATTTCTCCAATCACGAAGCTGATTATGCCATAATACGCATTATAGCATAAATCCCCCCGCTTTGGAAGAGAATTACCATTCCTTCCCCGGGGGGATCTGATATAGGAAACGCTTATGCGCTTCGGTACATAGTATACAAACGTTTTGCGTTATAGCCCGGGACTTTTTTGCTCCATTTCGTTCCCACCTGTTTTTGCAGATAGGTTTTCGTATAATTCAAACTCTTGGAAGAATCCATATTTACAAACACGCGAAAGGCTTTCTTTCCCTTGATTCCCATGGCAAGTCCCTGCGCCACCTCATGGCTTTCGTCCTGATAGCTTCTTATAATAAAAGCATCCACCATAGGATTGCAGGCGGCAATATAATACCCCAGCGCCACAGCCGCAGCCTGTGCATCCTGGCCCACCGTAGAGGTAAAGCCTTGTTCTGAAAGCAGAATACGGGTATTCGCTCCGTAGGTTCTGCGGATATAGCTGGTAAGAGCGCTTAAATTATTCAGGCTGATGATGGGAGAGTCCGCCCGGTTTGTAAGATAATTGCTGTTTTTGCCGGACCAGAACCTGCAGTCTGTCAGGGGGTAGGGATATGCGTGGTACGCAAGGTTCCAGTTTACTCCTTTTTGGATGGTATTCAGTTTTTTCGCCACCGAATCCACTACATCCTTTGCTGCATAACCCTGTACAGTCATATTCCAGTAATGATCCACACAGAGAAAGACCTTGGAACTGGCACGTTTACTTCTCACTGCATTATAAAGGCTGCGGAAACTCTCACTGTAATTGGTGATATACTCTGCCTTTGACATATTGCCCGGATAGTGCCATACACTGTAGGTATTGATCTCATTGCCCAGTATCCAGTTGCTTACATAGCAGTCATTGGCACTGAAAAGCTCCGCAGTAAAGGAAAACAGCGCCTCCATTTTTTCTCTTGCGGCAGCATTTTTCGTATTCCAGGCATAGTACGCCGCACGGGAGCCTTTTGCGCCGGAAGCAGTCAGAGACTTTGTGGCGCTGCTCCAGTCAAGCATGATCTGGACAGTCACCTGGATTCCCTTTTGATTGCACTGACGCACAAGCTGGGTGTAGCCTCCGATCTTATTAAAATAATATGTCTTTCCATTATATTTATAAGGCACTCTCTCCGCATTATTGGCAAGAAGGATGGAAACCGGAAGATTGAAAAATGCGGTCTTACTTTTCGTTTGGGTAAGCTCCTGGATATTTGTAGTCTGAAGCCCCTTTTTGGTAGCAGGCACAAAATATGCAGCCTGATTAGCCGATGTTTTTTCCGGAGCAGACACATAGGAGGTACCGCTGGCACGTGTAAAAGAGGTCAGCTTACTTCCTGACTTTGTTTTTACGGCAATGGCATATTTCGCCATCACATACTCCGGATGCCCGGCAGTGTCCAAGGTAAAAGTAATGGTGCTCTTGGCCGCCTCTGGCTTTGCCGTTCTGGTAATCCTTTTTTGCAGCTTGTTGCTTATGGGATTTACCTGGAATAAATAATAATATTTATCCACACTTTTTACGGGAGACGGCACCCTTGCGGTAATACGGATCTTTCCTGGTGCAATGCCGCTGCAGGAGGTGATCACACAGGAGGACGTACTGGCTTTCGCCTCACTGGAAAAAAGTTCTCCTCCGTCTGAAAATTCCTCCGGTTCTTCCGGCTGGGTAAATAGCGTGTCTGCACTTTCCATACCGTCCCCAAATAATTCCACATCCTGACCGTCTTCTAAATCTTCCCCGTTCTCTTCTTTGGGTATCTCTTCCAGACCGGTACCGTCCTGTCCCGCGCCAATTTCTTCTGGCTCTGTACCTTCTTCCCCTGGCAGTTCTTCCTCCGGCAAAATCCCGGCATCTGCGCTTTCTTCTTCCTGAAACTCCTCTGTCTGCTCTTCAAAGGCCTGGATCTGCGAAGCAGACAGTTCCTCTCCCCACGCATAGGCGGGGCACGCCCCAACAATAAGCGCCGCTGTCATCAGCACTGCTAAAACTCTCTTTTTCATTTTCTTTCCCCCTGTTTTCTTTTTTTATAAAAAGAAAGACAATCCCTCAGGACTGCCTTTCTTCCTCTTCAAGACTTTTCTTCGCCTCTTCTACAAAATTTCTGTCATGATCAAAGTCTTTATCTGCCGCCACATTCTTGTCCAGACTAAAGTCCTCGTCTGTTTTTTGTGAAAACCTTTTATTTTCCTGTTTCTCCGTTTCTAAAGTCGCAGCCAGTTCCTCGATGGCCTGCCGGCGCTTACGGAGGATTTCATATTTTTTCTCTTCGTCGTACTCGTCTTCCAGACCTTCATCCTTAACCTTCTTTTCCTTCTTAAACAAGATAAAGGTTAAAAGATTCAGGCAGTTTGTATACAGCCAGTCTACCGGCGGGCTTCCCAGGATCAGTACCATGACCAGCGAGATTCCGAGAAGTGACCATACATTTAAAAGCTCCGGAATCTTAAGGATCAAAAGCCCATTCATGATGATCAGGATCGGATAATGGAAGAAATATATCCCCATGGTGTTCCTTCCAATAAAAGTCAGCGGAAGCCGGATATCCGGAAGCAGCGCAAAAAATGTAAGGATCAGCGTAAAAGAAACCAGATACATCAAAAGACGAATGACCATTCCCTCCCCATCCGGAAGTCCGCAGACCAGATAAGAATGGTTTCCCCTGAAAATATCTATGGGAATTTCATTGGTGATCATATAATTGGGTACGGCATACAGCAGAAAGCCAGATAATGGGATAAGTACCCATTTTCCCTTAAATTTCCGTACGGCATCTGTATATTCGCTTTTCCACAGATAGCCTGCCGCAAAAAACGGGAAAAATACTACGATCCTTGAAGTAGACAGATAGGTAGTAAACTCCGGCCGTGTACCCGCCCACAAAGCAACGATAATACTTAAAGGCACAATAAACCTGACCTTGCCCATCGCCTGAATAGTCAGCCGATAAACAAACAGTGCCAGAAGGTACCACATAACCGTACCGGAGGGCCTTAAAAGTTCATAATCCATGGAATTTCCAAGCCAAATCTGGGAATACCAAGTGAGGGTGTACCCTAATATATAAGGAATTAACAAATTCTTTAAATTTTTCAATACATCCTGCGGCTTCTTGGAAAGGTATCCCGAGACAAAAATAAACGCCGGCATATGAAAGATGGTGATCGCATACCAGATATAACGAATCACAATATCCACTTTTACCAGCTGAAATGCAATAATATGGTTAAATACCACCAGAAAAATAAGCAGGACCTTTATATTGTCCACCAGGTTCGAATATGGTGTTGTTTTTATCTTTGCTCCCTGTTTCATCAATCCTCACCCTGTAATAATTTTATGACTAAAGAATAACATACTTTTATCTTTTTTGGAACACAAATTTAAAATTTTGTGCATATTTTATCCGATTCCTTTGCATTTGCGGCAGTTTTCCCCTTGTAAATCCCCTTGCCTTAGTGTATTATGATATGGATTTAAACCGCCGCAGCAATTGGGATATCCCGCTGCGGACTATAGGATAAATACGGACGGTCTTCCGTCAGCCAAGGAGCGTTTTTATGTACAAAAAATTTAAGGCTGATATGAAAAAATACTGGAAATACGCTATCTACTCATCGAAGGCACAGCTAAAATCAGAGGTTGCCAATTCCTATCTGAACTGGCTGTGGTGGGTCCTTGAACCTTTATGTTTCATGCTGATCTACAATTTTATTTTCGGAACAGTGTTTGATTCCAGAGAGAAGTATTTTACCATATTTATTTTTATCGGCATTACGTTATGGGACTTTTTTAACAAGACCATGCTGCAAAGCGTACGTATCGTAAAGCAGAACAAGCCCATTGTCTCTAAGGTATATCTTCCCAAATATATCCTTCTGATCGTTAAAATGGGCGTAAACGGATTTAAAATGTTTGTATCTTTCGGAATCGTGGTCATCATGCTTATAGCCTATCGGGTACCTATGACCTACAACGTCATTTTTGCCCTGCCTATTTTAGCAGCTCTCGCACTGATCACATTCGGAATCGGGTGCTTCCTGCTCCACTATGGAGTTTTTATCGAAGACCTTTACAATGTAGTTCACATAGGTCTCCGCCTGGTATTTTACATGACGGGTATTTTCTGGAACATAACCTCAAAGCTTCCCGCCCCCTACGGAGAGATCATCTGCAAGATCAATCCTGTAGCATTTCTTTTGTCTTCTATGCGAGACAGCATTTTATATGGAAGAACTCCGGATCTTCTCCTTTTGTTCGTCTGGCTTATTGTAGGGCTGCTGATAAGCATTGCCGGGGTATGGAAAATTTATAGAAATGAAAACAGTTATGTAAAGGTGATCTGATATGGAAGAAAGGTATGCTATTGAGGTGAAGGATCTGGTCATCAGTTACCGGAACCTGAAAAAAACCTCTATCAAACAGAATCTTTTAAAGTTTAAACGAAGAAAAGCAGAAAATTTTGTAAGATCGGAAGAGCACACGTCTGAACTCCA
>CALIZJ010000112.1 GCA_938028845.1 uncultured Blautia sp. | reverse complement strand
CGGAAGCGCTCTTATAGTAACTCAGCTTCAGGCGGTCCTGGTCGTCATAGGTATAACGGATATAGTCCCCGTTTCCATAAGTTACCTTGGAAAGGTTTCCGTTTCCGGATTCGTACTCATAGCTTACCACCTGGGTTCCTGCCACAGAGGCGCTCATGGTATTTCCGAATCCATCATAGGCAAAACCATAGCTGAACCCATTATGGCCGATCGCAGTCAGACGGTCGTCTGTATAAGTATAAGTATTTTCCACAGTCCTTACCTGTCCGTCCGCTGTCACCTCCTGAGATACGCCGCAGAGACGGTCCGCGTCATCGTAAGCATACTGGATCTTGCTTCCCCGTCCATCCAGCATATGCACCATCAGATCCTTATCGTGGTTCCAGAAATACTGCACCGTATTCCCGCCGGCGTCTGTCACAGATTTTATGTGGTTTTTATTGTTGGTCATGGTCCTGGTCAGCCAAGTGCCGATTTCCTGGATGGAAGGATCCACGCAGCCGCTCTTTAAGACATTTCCTTTTCCGTCATAGGTAAGCTTATAGACAATGCCCTGGGCGGACGTGCCTTTGGTCACATTATGCCTGCCGTCATACTCATAGGTGAACTTATTTCCCTTGGCGTCTACGATGCCGGTCATGTCGTTATTGCTGTTGTACTCAAATTTTGTGGCCTGTTTCTGAGCGTCTGTCACAGAGATCAGGTTATTGTCCTCGTCGTAGGTATAAGACTGCCCGTATTCCTCCCTGTACAGGGACAATCCGTCGAACCATGCCAGGTTTTCGTTGTGACAGTAGGTATAGGAGATCTTAATGCTGTCGTATGCCTGCTTTGCCACATAGACGTCGCTTAAAAACTGCCAGTCCAGGATATCCGGGCTGAAATTCGTGTAGTGGACATCGTTCTTTCCGTCCGCTCCCACGAAGATCACTTCCACTCCAAAGCGGCGGGCGCTGTCATTGTCTGTCTCCGGAAGGGCGGTACCCCGTCCCCAGGCATTGATCATGTAAGTGTCGCCTTTTTTGCCGGAAATATCCAGGGTCTTGGTGAGCTTTTTATTCGCTGAATGGTCCCCCACAAATTTATAAATATTCGTGTTCAGACCGCCTACGCCTTCCTCTAATTTCGCAGTTTTGATCCGCTCCGGCAGAGGTTCTTCCGTCACCGTCACATTCCCGGACGGAAGGTATAGAAACTCCATGCCGCTGCGCACTACATACCATTTCTTTCCCCCTGCGTCCACAGCAGTTCCCCGAAGCTTGATATTCCTTCCTGCCGCAATGGAACCCGCCGCAGTACCGGAGGTTGACATGGTACGGTACAGGCTTGTCTGGGTTTTCGTGGTTCCTGCGGCTGCATTCCTGCACAGACAGATCACCTGCTCTTCCTTTAAGTAGCCAAAATAACGGCTGGTGTCGATCTGCATTCCCACATAGTACCATTTTTTATTGTTCTCGTCCGTCTTCGTATTGACGATCGCTAAAGAAGTCCCCCTGGGGATATATTCCAGTACGGGTGTGCCTGTGGCTGACGGGCTCTGGCGCAGGATAGCTCCTGTCACGCCTACAGCGCCGGAGTTTACTCCTTCCGTGCCCCCGAGATACGGAATCGCCTGGGAAGCGAGGATATAACCTTTCTCACCGGAAGCCGTCCTTGCCCGGTACCAGTCTGCGCCGTCCCTGTTAATACGGATTTCCCCTGCCAGGTGGGTATTCTTTGTAACCGTTGCCACTGTCGCTGATGAGGAAGAGGGATTATTCCGCAGCGCTGCTGAGGACGCCGTTACCATAAGCGCTGTCTGGACCGGAAGATTTACTTCTGTCCCTACAGAGATCATACCGTCGTAGGTTTCTCCTGTCTTGACAAAGCCTTCGGCGGAACCAAGATGGAAATCCCCGTTGTCTACCAGGTTGCAGCGGCTGGGTGTGTCCCCGGTCTCTAACTGAGCCATGTCTCCATATACCGTACCGACAGCATGATAGATAGTCAGATAGACATTCACCGTGTTTGCCGAAGCGTCTGCCGGAAGGGTAAACGTCCGCACAAGCTGCACGAAGTCCGGTGTGGTCTTTTTTAATTTCTCGCTTTCTAAAAGCTGGGACTTGTTGTCTTTATCCTTATAAGTCACACGAAGGAATACGCCGCCGTCCTCCGCCGCCTGGGTAATGGAAGCCTTGGCGTACATAGAAGCCGTATAGGTCTCTCCTTTTTTCAGTTCCACGCTCTGTCCCCAGTAGACATAGCCCGTAAGGCTGCTGCACTGAGCTTTCAGGGACTGGTCGCCTACTTTACAGTGGCCGGCATCGGTATTGACAGATGCCGTTCCCGCTCCGTCTGTAAGCTTGGTGATACGGTTATTGGCATAATTAATGGCAAGGGTGTTTTCATTTTTATCTCTTACCTTTATGAGATAGCCGCTTTTATTAAATACAAGAGCGTTCTCTTCCTTATCCTTGATGACATAAGGTTCCTCCCCTGCTGTGTCTACTGTTAAGATCAGGTCAAGGCCGGATTCGTCCTTCCATTCCTTCTTTTCAGAATCGTAATAGAAGTAATGGATCGTACCGTCACCGTCCACATGCTTATAATAATCGGTGCCGGTGATAGAAACCTTTTCAATGGTCTGGTGGTAATTCAGGCGGAAACCACAGCCATAGCCCAGGTTTTCTGTACGGTTATTGGTATTATACACATGGGACAGGCTTACCGGCATCAGGCTGCCTCCCATGGCAAGCGTCTCGTGGGAAAGGATCAGGTTTCCGTTGTAATCGTTTACATAAGCGGTTCCCGCTCGCCCTATATTCTGGGTATGGTAAGACCAATAATCCTCAACACCTGCATAATTTACATAAGAAATCTCGATCCTTGGCCGCATATCCTGAAAACCGTCATAACAGTCCGCGGAAAGAAATTCCGTGTAGCCGGACAATTCATAGGGGTCCTTCAGCATCAGTCCATTGTTGTTTCCATTCTGATACCAGTCCTTGACCAGACGGGTAATATCTAAGGTGATATATTTCTGCTGGTCTCCTGTATAGGTGCAGGAATCTTCTACTGTTTCCTGATAAATCGGTTTATTGTAGCAGATTTTTCTTGGGAAGGGAACACCTTTTCCACATATGCTGAGGTTCACTTATTTCAGAAACACATATCTTGCCTGGGCAAAATCCACTTCATCCTCATCCTGAAGCAGATATTCTTCTTCATTTTTTAACATTCTTCCATTTACAGAAGTTCCGTTTCTAGAATTCAAATCGCACAAATAATACTCATCCTCTCTCTTTCTTATTTTGGCATGTACCCTGCTGACCGTAGGCAAGGGAATCACCGCGTCTGCCGCTGTCTTGAGTTTTCCCACCACAGTAATTTCATCTTTTAAATAAATCGTTGCCAGCTCACCCGGCTCTCTGCTCACCAGACTTGCAGGCCCTCTTTCCACATTGGCAGACAATACCACTGTCTCTCCAAACTCTTGGGGAACTTCTTCTCTGGCTTGCGTTTTTCTCTCCTGGTCTTTTATAAGATTTTCTATTTCTTCCAGTTCTGTTTTCCTGAGAGAATCTGCTGAGGAATGATTCATTTTTTCTGACATGGTCTCTTTCTGCGGTATGTTTTTCTTTTTTCTTTTTGTATACGCGAAATAGATAAGTGTTCCCAAGCCCAGCAAAACCAGGAATATTCCCGCCATAGCCTCCACTGTAAGCCATGGCAGGTACCCAAACGCTTTTAAAAAGACCAGCCCCAAGATTAACGCGGCAGCAACGGCACAGCCTGCCGCTTTTTTTATTCCCTGATGCTTTTCCTCTTTGTCACTGCTTACAGTCTCAGTAAGATCAGCCTTCCACGGATTTGCTTCTTCCATTTTGGGAAGTTCCTCTTTTTCTAAAAATATTTCCGGGATATTTTCCTCCTGCGCCTTTTCTTCTTTTTTTATGATTCTGCTGTTTTCGTTACTCTCCCCTCTTACCCGGTAAAGTTCCTCCTTAATATTTTCTAAATGAAAGCTTTCTTCCAAAGCTCTCCGGTAAACTCCATATCCCAGCATCACTGCCTTTGCATCCTCATGATTCAGCTTAGGGAGCACATATTCCGTAAGAATCTGAAATTGTTCCCGTACTTCATGCTCATATCCGGGAAGATAACAAAAGTACAATTCCTTTTTCTCTATATCCACATACATGTGTTCAGGGGATATCACGAGATTCTCCGGATTCAGCAAAAACTCCGCCATTTCTTCCATTACCTGGACAAAACCGCCGAAAATAAGCTGCAGATCTTCTATATTTAATTTCTTATTTTCGAACAAGGAAGATACTGGCTGGCGGGAGGTGATCTCATAAGAAAATATGGTTTTTCCGTCCACTCCCTGCAGCCTGCATTTTAAAAGCTTTGGGATTACATTTCCCGCAAGCATCCGTATCTGATAGGAGGACGTATCCACCTGCCCGATTCCTTGAAGAACCATATAGCTGTGGTTCATATCCCTTTTATATTCTGTTCGCATCTCATCCTTCTCCTATTCCTTTTATTACCTCTCCTGCTGCTTTTACTTTTCGGATCCACTGGGCAGGTCTTATTATCTTGGCATTTCCTTCTGTTTTTAAATGCCATTTCAGGCCGCCGTAACCAACTATCGTATCCAGCTCATAGGAAACCTGCACACGGTCGTCAGCCTCTACATTCGCGGTTAAGTTTTCCGCCCCGAAAAATCCCACGTTTCCCAGCTCCTCACATCTTGCCTTTGCAGCTTCATAAACCTTCCCCTCTTCCTTGACGCCTTCCATACTCCCAACAAGAGCAGCCTCATATGCCGCCGCTGTAAGCCAGGCCCGGTTATGGACAAAAAAACACAGATACAAAGTCCCCATCAGCACTAACAGGATCAAGCTCATAACACAGGCGGTTTCCACGGTCATACTGCCCTTTTTTATTTTTTTCACCTTCATAAACATAACCCTCCCAAATATCCTAAAAGCAGAAAAGGAATAAAGGGAAACTCTGTTTTTCTGTTTTTTCTGAATACTGTCAAAAGGATCGCCGCCCATACTGCCGCCAAAAACAGGCCGATGCATAAAACCGCCATATATCTTTCCGGCTCCAGTACGATTCCAAGAGCCGCTGTGATCCATACATCTCCCAGTCCCAGCGCACCGTCTGTAACTACACTCAGCATAAAAAGTCCGATCCCTATTCCTACAGGCAGAAACAGCCATACGCTTACCCGTCCTTCCCATATGATATTTCCCAGCGCAATAACTGTAAAAATCCCCACAGCCCATATAGAAATCTGGCGGTATCTGATATCCTTCCAGCTGTTCCATGCCAGAAACAATACTGTACATACTTTTATAAACATACTCCTCCTTTTAGCCGCACCTGCTGCACGCGTGCATTTTCCCGCTTACATGGGATTGTTTCTCCATCCTTACCGTACGTTTCAGCCCGCTGCAGGATTCCAATGTATGATAGCGGTTCCCTGTTTCTGTTATATAAACCATTCCTCCCTGCTCCTGACCTTTTCCACAGGTTTCACAAGGAGAATATTTCTCTCCGTAATGATTTCTAAGTCCTTCCGCCGCATTTTTCGATACATGGCTGATAGAAAGATCCAGATAACTGCATCCGATATCCTTATGGTACACACTCCCGTTTTCTGTTACGTATATCATAGGCTCCTTTTCCTTCTCTTCACCTCCTGCCTGGCCTTCCTCATTGACATATTCTTTTCCGGTCCAGGCATGTACCTTAACTGTGTTAAACATCCGCACATCCGGCAGCGGAACCAAACCGCCGATCGGCTCATAGGTATAAAAATCCGGCAGGGTGATATTGTCCGGCCCG